>NZ_JBFTPF010000032.1:0-70541 GCF_056398345.1 Paenibacillus sp. 01T442 | reverse complement strand
GAAGCGCTTGCTGGTTTACGTGCGAATGAAGCCCGTTACTTTATGAACAAATACAAACATGAATTTACGGTTATACCCGCTAGCGAAAGTCAGGAGAACCTTGATTATGTGAACCAAATTTTGAAAGAACGTGATATTGCGTTCGCGGCTAAACCTCTAGAAACATCGCGTTTTCAAGTGGAAAACATTCAGTTTACCTACGTTTTTTATGAGGATGGTCTTAGCGTTAATGTCATGTATACGGTGGATGACCCTAAGAAGCGGGCAGTTGGCTTTAAGCTTTCTGAGGGGATGGAGATTCCCAAGGAACTAGAACCGAAGTTTAAGTTTGCTAGACAGAAGTCCAAACTAGCTGGAACGATTCGAGGTTCGTATTTTGTAATTAAAGGACAATACTAGTCTTCGAAGATATGTGTAAATAAAGGTAGATATTTCACAATACATGTGAGATATCTATTTTTTCATTGCAAAAAAGAAGGAAATGGGTCGAAAAACATAGAATGTTAATAATTGGTAGGTCTATAACGCAGGGGGAACACATCTATGGTATATCGAAATAAATTTCTAAAAGTGCTGCTGGGTTTCTTTATTGTAGTTTCGGGGTTATGTATGGCTCAGCCACACGTGGAGGCGGCATCTTATTCTTCCTATTGGTATCCGCAAGGAAAAGTTGGATTGATGAAGCCAACGATCGTGTTTGAATTTGTAAAAAGCGATATCACACCCGAGTTCAAAAGCTATACGATGAAAATCGACCAAGTCAAAGTAGACGCGCAATGGGACATTGGTAGAATGATCCTGTCTTATACGCCAACGGCGGATTTAAAGGCAGGAGAGCATACCGTTAATATTGTATTGGAGCTTAAAGAGGACGGCTACATGCCGATTGAGAAGAGTTGGACATTTCGTGTTGACGAAAAAGCCATTTCTGATCTGCCTGGGGCACCTACGGCTCAGCAATTAGAAGGCATTAAAGCGATTAACGATTACAGGGTTATGCATGGTTTGAATCCCCTTACCTTCAATAAGAACCTAACGTATGCGGCCAAACTGCATGCGCAATATTTAGAAACGAACAAGGTTAGTGAGTCTGGGGTATCAATGCACGAAGAAAATAGTAAGCTCCCCGGTTATATCGGAAGTAAGTTGTATGAGCGCGGTATGTACGCTTCGTATGCCGGAAATTTCTCGGAAGACGTCTCTTACAATGGAAACTCACAAGCAACGATCACACAAGCGATCGATGGCATTTTCGATGCCCCTTATCACCGTACGCCTTTCTTAACACTAGATGCCATAGAAATTGGTCTTGATAAACAAGGTGATTATACGGTTATTGAATTTGGACTAACGAATGAATGGAACTCGCGATTAGTCGTTTCTCCGGCTCCGGGCGATCCTTATGTTCCGATTGATTTTGACGGTCATGAGACGCCAGACCCGATCCGAAACCATGCCGGTACCAAGTACCCTGTTGGTTATCCCATCATGGCGCAACTTTCAGGAAGATTTGTTAGAGATGTCAAATTAGTCGAATCCAAGCTGACGGATAGTAAGGGCAAGGAGCTGGATCTATTGCTGAATACGCCTCTAGACGATGATCATCTGCAAAGTGAAGTTATGTTAATTCCGACTAAGCCACTCTCCCCGGATACGGTCTACACGGCTTACGTTAAGTTGTCTGTCATTGAAGATAATCAACCCAAGATCTATGAAAAGAAGTGGGAGTTCCGTACGGAACCTATTGCGTATGTGGGGAAAAGTAAATTGCATAACGATTCTACCGCGTATGTGAAGCAAATGAACCAATCTGGCAAGTTGCAGCATGTGGTTTCTTTTGGACTAGCAGATAATAAATTCATCTTGGATGATGTTAAGGTGCCTATGAAGCAAAAACCTATTATTAAAGATGGCAGCTCCTACCTTTGGATAAGAGATTTAGCAGGGGCACTCGGGGCATCCGTAGAATGGGATGATAAACAGAAAGCAGCTATATACACGAAACAAGGCAGAACCATCACCCTCTTTACGACCAAAAATGCCTATGCACTAAATGGTGTGGAAATGGCAACGGATTCACCAGCTATTTTGGACAACGATTCTACGATTATCCCAGTTAGATTGCTGTCTGAAGTGCTTGGCGCTAAGGTAGATTATGAGGACAAAACACGAACGGTTAGAATTAGTTACTAGCATAAAGAGACCTCTATCCACATGTGGATAGAGGTTTTTCTATGGATATGCGTCGGCTTAGAACCGACTGATCGCAATAAGTGCAGCTAACGCGAAGAACACAATGTTCACGCCGATTTCTCGATATTCCTTTCGAGAAATATGGAAAAGGGCGCCGAGAAGAACAACTGCGGCAAGCCCAGTAGCAGCAATTGGTGTCCATATAGGAGCAATATTCGCCGCCTGAGGCAGAATAAGTCCAAGTGCTCCGGTTAATTCAACGATCCCAATAAAGACAACGAACGATTTTGATACGTCTTTTACCCATCCCCAAGAGGCTTTGGCTTGTTCATAGTGAAAGGCCTTCAACCAACCAGAATAGACAAAACCTATTGCTGCAAGACCTTGAATGATCCATAGTGCGATATTCATGAATGGTGAAACCTCCACATTACTTTTTGACATCTCTACAGGTATATTAAACGCAAAGTATTCGATTAAGGAAGTAGGCACTTATAAGTTATATGAAGAAGATCGCAGTCCATACTTAGTATGTCTGTGCTTTTTCCGGGCCATGCCCGACCTTCCGACCTTTATCTGGAGAATAACCTGGGGTTGTCCAATAAAGAGAGTAATTTGCATTTTGAGCGATAGAATGAAATTACTGGGTATAAAATACCATGACAAAAGTCCTACTACGTCGACGTATTTCATGCTATACTTTCGTTAATAGGCAAGTAAATAGGGAGGGATATTAGTATTAGAGAATGTTAATTGTGGACCGTCGAGACTACACCCTTGGTTATCCACATTCCGTAGGTTGTTCAATCATCATTTTGCTTTACAGGTAGTAGGGCTTACCGTAATGAGCCTACGCACAAAGTATAGGTTTATCCGCATGGGGGGATAGCGCTTTGGAAGATCACAACGAGATGAAATTAAGTTCATATATACAAAAGAATTCATCCGATCTTTGGTTTTTTTTATACGTAGCTTTGGAATTAGTGGAGTGGATTAGAAAATTACATAGTAGCGGTGTCGTTTTGCATAATGTAAGCCCTGACAATATTTCTATTCAATCCAAAGACGGGCGATTAGCGCTAAAACTGATTTCCGAATCCAGTTCACATCGGATTAATGTGCTAACGTTGGAACAAAATGAGGACCTTATCAAAGTATTTGCTTATATGTCACCAGAGCAGACTGGCCGCATGAAGTGGAAGGTTGATCAACGCAGCGATTTGTATGCGTTAGGTGTGATATTATATGAGTTGCTGACTGGGGAGCTACCTTTTAAAGCGAATACGGCTAACGAATGGATTCATGCTCACATGGCGTTGCTTCCATTGCCTCCGAGTGTAGTTAAAAAGGGAGTTCCACCTATGTTAAGCGACCTCATCATGAAGTTACTGTCCAAAACAGTGGGGAGGCGTTACCAAAGCGCATATGGACTTCTGGATGACTTGAAAAAATGTTCGGACCAGCTAAAGCAGAATGGAATGATTGAGTCCTTTCCACTAGGTATAATAGATAAACTTAGCCGATTTCGGCTACCGGATAAGCTATATGGCCGAGAAAAAGAGCAACAGGAGCTGCAAGACGCTTATGAACGAGCCTGTTCGGGTTCTAAGGAGATCATGTTCATCGGTGGTCATGCTGGAAGTGGTAAAACAACGTTAGTCCAAGCTGTTCAAACGTCCGTTATGCATAATAAGGGGTATTTTATTTCAGGTAAGTTCGATCCATTACATACATCCATCCCGTACGCATCACTTATTGCAGCATTTCGCAATTTAATTAGGAAGATACTTACAGAAGATGAAGATCATATTTCCTTATGGCGTCAAAAGATTATAAAGGCCATAGGACAATGTGGCATTGTTCTTATTGAAGTGATTGCCGAGCTAGCCTTAATAATAGGGGAACAACCTCAGGTTGAGACACTGCCTCCAGTTGAATCAACAAACCGATTTCAAACGCTTTTTTGCAAATTTATTAAGGTCTTTGCAGATAAGGATCATCCTTTGGTGATTTGGTTGGATAATTTGCAAGGGGCCGATTCTGCCTCGATTGATTTGCTTCGGGTTTTAATGTTTGATCCTTCGAATAAATATCTTTTCCTCATCGGGACATTTCGAAATAACGAAGTCGATGAAGAACATGAAATAACTGGCATGTTTTCTGACCTCTCACCAATAAGAGATACGTCTATTCGCTCTATTAACCTTGAGGCACTAGGCTACCTAAGCGTAATACAATATGTAGCGGATGCGCTTCATACCGATCAAAGCAGAATTATGCCGTTGGCCAAAATCCTTTATCAAAAAACAGCCGGAAACCCCTTTTATTTAAAGCAAATGTTACAAATTTTTTATGAGAAAAAGCTAATCTATTTCGATTTGAACCAGAAGAGATGGGAATGGCATATACAAGAGATTAGAGAATGTGACGGCTTTCAGGATGTAAGTAGCTTAATCGTGGGAAGGTTTGAAACGCTTCCATATGAAACTCGTGAAGTCCTGCATTTAGCTGGTTGTATTGGAAAATCTTTTAAAATTCATATGTTGTCTATGCTATGTGGGCAGGAGACGGAACAAACGGAACAGGATTTAGTGCCCGCACTAAGTGCAGGTTTGGTATTAATTGAAAATGATCGCTATGTGTTCTTACATGATCAGGTGCAGAGGGTAGCCTATGATTACATACCGAAAGAAGAGAAAACGCATGTCCATTTGAAAATAGGCCGCTTGATGCTTTGTTATTTACAATCAGAACCGTGGGACGAGCATCTGTTTGAGATTGTACATCATCTAAATTTAGGAAGCGAGCTTATGACGGACCCGGTGGAAATTGAAAAGTTGGCCGAGCTATGTTTACGAGCAGGAAGAAAGGCTAAAGCATCTGCAGCCTATGTCCAGGCATTGGAACTATTGGAGAAGGGCTCTCAATTAATTGCGACCGAAGGGTGGTCCCAGCACTTTGATCTCTACGCCAAACTTCTAATTGAATGTTCGGAATGCCAGTATTTCTGCGGTTACTTTGAACAAGCGGAAACTGTCCTCGAGCAGTTATTGCTACATGTAAATGATGTTTTGGATAGAGCAAAGATCTATGTTATCCAAATTACGATGTATGCATTTCAAAAAAAAGTAGGACAAGCGAGCGACGTTGCTTTAAAAGCTGTGGCTGAGTTTGGGCTTCTTATTCCATCCAAATCTTCTCGGCTATCCATTATGAGGGAGATTATCTACACGCAAGTCATGCTTGCAGGAAAGCGCAGTCATTTAAAGGACTTACCGCTGAGCCAAGACCCACTGCATAAAGCATTAGCGGAAATAGTTATGGTCTCATCGTCGATTTTATTTGTTGCAAATGATGAACTGGCCGTCATTTTGTTTGCAAGATACGTACGAATGTCCTTGGATCAGGGGCACGCCGAAGCGTTGGCCATTGCGCTTGGTTCGTATGCCATGACACTGGCTTTCGGATTTAAAAGTTATGGAACTGCGTTACGTCTAGCCGAGATCGCGCTCCACTATTCCGAGAAAACGGACAGCCTCCTACTGCAAGGGAAAATTCAAGTTATTGTAGGGCTAATTTTACAATTGGTGCGACCTCAGGAATCAGGTTCGTACTTTCAAAAAGCGGGACAGTTAAGTTTGGAAGGCGGTGATTTACTTTATGCTGGACATGCCCTATCCTGCCAATTAATTGCGGGCAGCAAGGATTTGCGGCACTTAGATCATATATGTAAAATGAATGCTGAAAAATCTACCCGAGTTTTGGATAAATTGACGTTGAGAGTACTAAATCAAACGATGCAATATGTTGATCTCTTGCAAAATACGACGGATTCCAACCATTTGAATTTTAACAAAGGGTATTTTGACGAGAGCCAACTGAAACAGGAAGAATTCTTGTTCGCTCAGCACAATGTCAATCTGTATTACTATTACACTTGTAAGCTTGAGGTCTCGTACCTATATGGCCATTACCCGGAAGCTCCGCGATAGCGGAACAATCGAAGGATCTCGAGGCAGCAGTGCTGGTGCCAATCAAGCAGAAACACTGCTTCTATTATGCATTATCCATTATTGCTATATATCCAAGCGCACCGCAGCGTATGAAATGTCATTATCGCAAAATTTTTAATCAACTGTTGTCTCGAATGAAACAATGGACGAAGCTCGTTCCGGAAAGCACATTGTCTAGATATTGGACGATGCTTGCAGAATTGGCTATTTGGGATCAAGAATTTGCTAAAGCAGAGACCCTGTATGATCAAGCTATTCAATGGGCGCAAAAGAACGAATGTCCACAGGATGAAGCGATTGTGAATGAAAGGGTTGCTCACTATTACTTGCAGTTGGATAACCATAAAAGAGCGGAAGTTTACCTTCAGGACGCCTGTAAGGCCTATTATAAATGGGGGGCTTTTGGGAAGGTGAAAAGTTTACAGGATCGCAATCCGTCACTGATGGCCATCATCTTCAATGAGATGAACCCTTCCGATGATCGTGGCGACCATGCAGTGAAAGAAACCGCGGCAGTTGATAAAAGGCCCAATAATGTCCTTAATAGCGAATTAGATATGGACACGCTCCGACAAGCTTCAAAGATTGTTTCAAAGGGTAAAGCGGAGAAGGAGTTACTCAATGATTTTCTTAATTTGGCCATATATAATGTTGGCGCTGAAAGGGGATGTATCCTATTAGGAAATGAGGGTATATGGACTGTAGAGGCTGAAAAGGAAAGCAACCATAAGAAAGAGAGCCATGGGGATACCAGAGCCCACTTTTCAACTTCCGTGGCACAATTCGTGATGCGAACACGAGAATCGCTCATTCTTGGTGATGCTCGTCAAAGTATATTCGTAACAGATCCTTATATTCGGGTGAACCAACCTAAATCAATATTGTGTTTACCTTTTCGATATACAGATCACCGAGATGGCATCTTGTACATGGAAAATAATCTAACATCTGATGCATTTACCACAGATCGGTTGGAAGTATTAGAAATGATATTCTCACGAATGTCCTATATAAGGATCAATTCCGTTGAGGATGTAAAAAGTACGGATGTCAAAGTGTCACCCACATTAATTGAATCGCTTTCGAGTCGAGAAATAGAAATTCTTCGTTTAATGGCAGAAGGCTTGTCCAATAAGGAAGTTGCTGTACAGTTAGATATTACGGAAGGAACTGTAAAAAGCCACGCTTTCAACATCTATGGAAAGCTGGAAGTAAATCGAAGGGTACAAGCCATTTCCAAAGCAAGAGAGCTTCAACTATTGAACTAAGTGTGTTATTTCCTTTTGAAGCAATTCCCCACGAATAATTTGAATATCTTGTGGTGCTTCAATGGCGAGACGTAAGTGACCCTCATCACTTTTAATCACTCTTACTATGATCTTCTCATCAATCACGATGTATTGACCCGGCTTTCTTCCAACAACCAGCATATTGTGCACTCCTTAATCGTATTTACCCATGAGACTCAACGAGTATCGGTTATGAGTATTATCTTAGTTGGTTGCCCTGAAAAAGTAATCTAACGAAAGTTATAACGGATCAAAAATAATAATTATGACAGTGGAATAGGGCATAAGTCCTAGGTTTTCGGTATCAAACGAGAGAGTTGAAGTGATACAAAAAAAAGGCATAAGGATGACATTACGATCAGGAGTATAACGAAAGTTGTATTCAATTTTATTCGACATGAAGTGCAAAATAGAAGTTCCGAAGTAATTAGATGTCGATTTATAGAATTTATTTTAAAAAGGTATTCACATTTAAACATGTACCGCCGATATATCAGGTAAAGGATATCATATCCACTCAAGGACGAGTGAATGAGCATGGCATTTTTCAGGTTGACTGAAAAGTAGCTATGTGAATTTACTCGTCTTTTTGTGTTTTTTTAGATATAGGAATAGAGATTTAGATGCAAGACCAATAGCATAGAGTGACTTACGGATGAGCAAACAGCTCGATTGTCGATCTTCAGGATGAAGACAGACATCGAGTCGTTTGCTCATCTTTTTTTTTTTCATACTAACTCATAGGGAGATGAGATGGATGTTGGTTTTAGGAAGAAGACCTGGAGAATATGTGTTGATTGACGGCAAGATTACGGTGAAAGTCATCAAAAGTGAAGAAGGACATTTGCGTCTGGCGATCGATGCACCGCGGGATATTTCAATTGTTCGTGGAGAATTGGTTGAAGAGGAAATGAAAAATAAACATATAGATAACGAATAAGATTACCTTCCATTCAAGGCTGAGTGGTGTGGATCAGGGATGAGCAGGGTTACGGATCTTACGATTGATGTTGGATAAGCGCGCATTCAACGAGCAATTGTCGGAACGTATCCCTAAGCTTTAATGAATGCAAACGGATGTGTATTCAAAAACCCACATGGAGGTAGTCTATTATGAGAATTAATCACAACATTACAGCAACAAACACGCACCGTCAGTTGAGTACGAACACAGCAAACCAAAGCAAATCTATCGAGAAATTGTCTTCCGGTCTTCGCATCAACCGTGCTGGTGATGACGCAGCAGGTCTAGCAATCTCCGAAAAAATGCGCGGTCAAATCCGCGGTTTAGATCAAGCTTCCCGTAACGCGCAAGACGGTATCTCTTTGATTCAAACAGCTGAGGGCGCACTTAGCGAAACTCATGACATTCTTCAACGTATGCGTGAGCTATCTGTACAAGCAGCTAACGGTACGAACACAGCGAATGACCGTGATGCAATTCAATCCGAAGTAAACCAATTGACTTCAGAAATCAACCGTATCGGTAATACAACTGAGTTCAATAATCTTAAATTGCTTAACGGAAAAATCAACGTAACACCAGCTGTTACAGCTAATGTTAAAGGTGGACAACTTTCCTCAGGTAACATTGACATTCTAGCTGCTGCTACGCAAGCTACAGCAAAAGGTACTGCTCTTACGAGTACTTCCACACAAATTTCTGCTGTAGGTGGACCAACAGTTACGGGTACTAAAGCATTTACTACACCAGGTACTAACAACTCCGGACCTAACGTTGGTGAAACGAAAGCTGTTCTTACAGGCGCGGCTCTAACTGCACAAAACGTTGGCGCATTTGCTCCTTCAGTTACAGGTACCAATGACTATGCTACTGCAGTAGGGCCTAACCTTGCGACGACTGGTGCAACTGCGGTTGGTGGAACGGTTCTAAATACGAATGCAGCTTTCAAAGTCTCATCTTCTGCACATCAAGAAGCGGTTGGAACATCGACTTATGCTACTGCTGTAGGTCCAGACGTCACAGCGCTAAACAATGAATTGCAGTTCACGGTCGGTGGATCCACATACACCGCAACAATGACAGCTAAAGATTATGATGGTACTGCTGGAAATACGGTTACTGATTTTGCCGCTGATCTTCAAACTGCAATGCGAACTGCCGCGGGTGGAGATACCAACATCAGTGTGAGCTTGAATGCTACAACCAATAAAATAGAAATTGGTTACGCAGGAACAAGTACTGCTTTCAGTGTTGATGGTGGTGGACTAGCTACATCACATTTAGGTGGCGCTTTAGCGACAACTACCGTTGCACAGAATGATACATTATCCTTGACTGTTAATGGTACAACTAAAAATATTACCTTAGCATCTGCTACTTACGATTTGACAGGGGGCGGAGCAGCTACATTCTTGGCTGACCTTAACGCGAAATTGGACGCTCAATTCGGAGCGGGTAGCGTTGTTGGATCATTTGATGGAGCAGGTAAGTTAAAGTTGACTGATGGTGCGACAGGTTCAGGCAGCACAATTACTAGCATTACGGGTAACGGAGCAGCTTCGCTTGGATTGGATACAGCGACACTTACGCAAGGAACTGAAAACAATTCCTTAACATTAACGTACGGCGGCGTACAAAAAACCATTACAATGGCGGTAAACGATTATGATGGCACTGCAGGTAAAACAACAGCAGACTTCTTAACGGATCTTAACGCTAAGCTGACAACAGCTTATGGTGCAGGTAAAGTTACTGCCTCCCTAGATGCAAGCAAGAATATTAAATTCACAACACAAAATGCTGGTGACACGTTGTCGCTTGACAGTGGCGGTTTGCTAGATAAAGTGGTTAAAAACAGCGCGGCTGACTCATTGACTGCTAGCACACCAACTGCCAACAACCAATTGTCCTTGTCTGTAAATGGTACGAACAAAACAATCACATTGTCAGGTAACTATACAKACCTTACCAATGCTGGTCAGCAAACTAGCTTCGTAACAGATATCAATGCGAAATTAGATGCTGCATTTGGTGCAGGTAATGTTGCCGCATCATTTAGCAGTGGTAAATTGGTGTTAACTGACAATACAACGGGTACTGCGAGCACTATCGACAACATCGGTGGTACGGCAGCAACAGCTCTAGGCTTGAGCGGCAGCGCACAAGGTACAGAGTCCAACAAGTTGGATGTGACATACAATGGCGTATCCAAAACAGTAACACTTGCTACAGCTGATTATAGTGCTGGCGGCAATGACAGTGCGACTGATTTCCTAGCTGACATTCAATCCAAATTGGATACAGCATTTGGAGCAGGTAACATCAATGCTAGCTTTGATGCAAGCAATAAAGTCGTCTTCGCAGCGAAAAATGCATCCGACACAATAACTATCGATGGCGGTGGGGCAGCAGCTCTTCTGAAAGCAGCTCCTGCGGATTCCTTTACAGCAGGCGTTTCAAGCAGTAACAATGCGCTGAATATTACTGCAAATGGTGTTAGCAAGAGCATTACGTTGTCTGATGCAACGTATGATTTTACTAACGCTGGTGACAAAACTAGCTTGCTAGCTGATCTGAACGGAAAATTGAACACTGCGTTTGGAGCAGGTAACGTTGTTGCTTCCTTCGATGCAAGTAATAAATTGACTTTCACAAACGGCTTGTCTGGCTCCGAAAGCAGCATTACTTCAGTTACAGGTTCAGCAGCTAACGCTTTAGGCTTAACTTCCACAACGAACACGCAAGGAAGCAATGCTAACAACACAGGAACAATCACAATTGATGGAACTGCTGTTAACATTACACTTGCTGCTCAAAACTACACAACAGGTGGTCTAGCATCTGATCTTCAATCACAAATTCGTGCAGCTGGTGGAGCACTTGCTAATGCATCTGTTAACTTCACAGACGGAGCATTCCAAATCACTTCGGGTACTAACGGAGCTGCTGGAAGTGTAAGCATTTCAGCTGGTGACTTGGCAAAAACATTGAAACTAGATGTAACAAATGCAACTAGCACTGCTGGCGCTGCTACAGCAGACAAAGGTTTGCGTTTCCAAGTAGGCGCAAATGCTGAGCAAACGATCGCTGTTGGTGTATCTGATATGCGTAGCCAAGCATTAAACATCAGTGATTCTGCTACAGGAACTGTAACAGCTAGCGATGGCAAAACAGCATCCTACACAGCAGTTTCAACAGTAACAGACGGAACTAGCAACACGAATACAGAATTCGCGTTGGATATTTCCTCCACTGAAAAAGCAACTGCAGCTATTAGCGTATTGGATGATGCGATCAACGCAGTATCTACACAACGTGCAAGCTTAGGTGCTTACCAAAACCGTTTGGAACATACAATCAACAACTTGAATACGTCTTCCGAGAACTTAACGGCTGCTGAATCCCGTATCCGTGACGTAGACATGGCGAAAGAAATGATGAACCAGTCCAAAGCTAGTATCCTTGCACAAGCTGCACAAGCTATGCTTGCTCAAGCGAATCAACAGCCTCAAGGTGTTCTTCAATTACTTCGTGGTTAATCATAGCTTTAATCAAATGGACTCTAGATTTTCTAGAGTCCATTTTTTATTTCCATTGAGCTCTTTGCTTTTTAATATACGATCTTTCGCTGTGCCCAATAGCTGAATGAGAATAATAAGGCTTCCGTAATAAGCTTTGCAGCTATGAGCGGTATGCCGATGCTTTCATGAAACAGGTACATAATACCGTAGTTCAATAACATGATAATGAGAACGAGAGAGAAATACCGGGGCAACGATTTGCGGATAGCCACTCCGTTCCTTTTGGCAAAAACAAATTTGCGATTCATGGTGTAATTGAATATGGAGCTTAACAATCGTGATCCAATGATGGAAACGAGCAAATTGGAGGTCATCCATTGCAGCAAGATCAGCAATAGGAAATCCAAGATTGCGGCGAATCCTGAAGATGCACAGAATTTCAGGAAGGGAAAGTAAACTCTAGCAGAATCGGCGAGTGGGCGAAAATGCGAAGATTTATTGTCGTCTAAATAGACGGTGTCGATCGGCACCTCAACCAAGTCATATCCCACATGGGGAGCCTCGAGAAGCATATTCATTTCATATTCGAATCGATTGCCTGGAATTTGGCATAGCCAATCCAACATTTCGGAGGAATAGCCCCGCAAGCCAGTTTGCGTATCTTGTATGGGCTTGCCCGTCGCCAGAGCGTAAACCATCCGCGTAGCCGAATTCCCGATGCGGCTGCGCATGGGAACTTTGCCCGTGAATTGTCTGCTGCCCAGTACGATATGATTACGGTGCTCGCGAACGGCTTTCGTGAGCCTTAGAATATCTTCAGGCAGATGCTGTCCATCACTGTCAGCGCAGACAACGCCATCACTACCACCATGCTGTCTCACATAATCAAAGCCCGTTTTCAATGCGCTGCCTTTCCCTTGGTTCATCTTGTGCGTGAGCACGGTACAACCAGCTTGCTTCGCTGAATCAAAAATACCGCGGTATTCTTCACCGCTGCCATCGTCAACGACAAGGATCGAATCGTCGCTAACTTCTTTTAGATGATGGATAAGGGAAATTAACCTTTCGTCCGGCTCGTAGGAGGGGATGAGGATGGTCATGGTATCAGTCCTCCTTGCTTAAGATTTAGGAATATAGATAATGTCGCTTACGCCTCGTTCGATGCCTTTGCCAAGTGGATTATTAACGACTCTGCCCATAAAATACATCGTGGAAGAACCGCCGCCATCGAGATTATAAGCTTCGGTAGCGCCGAGTTCATGGAAAAGATTCGCGAATTCAGTTAACGTCATGCCACGGCTATAGTTGGTTTTTCGTCCGTCGACCACGACAAACACAAAGTGATTCGGCGAGATCATCCCAATGCCGGTGCGCGGATTGGCATCTTGAATCGATCGGTTTCCGAAGTTTTTATCAATTTGTACGGAGGAGAAATCTCCGGCTATCTCGCCATCTTTGACGAGGGTGGGGCCGAAGGAAAAGGTATTCGTAGTCCCTTCAGCGAGCAAATCTTGGGAAGATATCTCCTCTTCGTTATAAGCTTGCAAGGTGCCATTGCTGAATAAGGCAAGGCCGTCACGCGCAGGCTCATCGCGGTAAACGGTACCGCCTCGAATGATGACGCCGTCGTTGCGAAAGCCGTAATAATCGCCGTTTATCGCGAATACAGCGTTGTTGCTCGCAGCAATTGTCGAAGTATTCTCGATGATGTTTGTGCCGAAGGCATTTTTAGCTAAAGCTGTGAGCAGATTCGTGCTATTGTTGAAAGTCACGTCGGCGACGAAATAAGTGATCGTATCAGCTCCGGAGCCCGTTTGCACTTGTTTGATGCTAATCATCTGGTTGTCGTCCTTATAATTCCAGTCATCGGATTGCGCTTGTGACGCTGCTTGTTTCACGGTCAAATCTTGATTTACGACGTTATTCTGGGCGACGACAACTTCGACGTGCTCGAATAAATAACGATTAGCAAGCCAATAGAGAATCGCAGCAATGATACACAGAAATATAACGATGATGGTGATAATTTTGGTTCTTTTTCGCTGGGGGAAAATGATGATCACTCCTCTCCGGTTCATAAAATCATTGTAGTACGGCAACCTTAGTGAAGCTTAAATGTCAGCAGGATAGGCAAATGAGTGACTGTTAGCACACTTACATAAAGTTCAAAGTGTACGATTTAACCACTAAAGTTTAAACTTTAAACGTTAAATTTTGAACTTCAAACGCCAAACTTTACATGCTAAACTTCATTTCCTCCCTCAAATCAGAATTGTTAAAAATTCCTAGTAACCGTCTTAAATCTCCGCTATCAACCGAATCTATTTATAGTATCTATTAAGGTTGGGAGAGGAAATAGACATGGCTAAACATGATATTCTTACCACAACTATGCACTTATCCATTGATAACGGCAGCAGTCATATTAAAGGCATCTATGACGATTTGAACAACAGCTTTATTTTCCCTAATGTTGTCGCACAACCTTTTGGGGAGCGCTTTTTACTGATGGAACAAGGAGATCCCTTGGATTTCTTAGATGTGCAAATCACATCGCCAGCGATTGATACAGAGCAATATCGTCATGTCTACGTTGGAAACTTGGCTATTGGTGACGAAGGAATCGTTCATGAGATTGTCGGAGATAAAGCGGTACAAAAGAAAGCTCAGCGGCCTGAAACCATGGTTACGCTCCTAACGGCTGCGGCTTATGCCATTGCCACGAAGCATGAGGATGCGATTAAACGAGGTAAGAATCGTATTAAAGCTGCGGTGCACTTAGGAACAGGTTTGCCTATAAGAGAAATTACGAAGTTTAGCGAAGAATTTGCACAAAAGATAACAGGTGGCGTTCATTCCATTACGTTTGTTACGACACCGATTTTTAAAGGCGTAACAGTGGAAATGGAGTTTACGCTGCCATCGGATATCAGCATTGATGATGTGTCAGGTGTTTATGACATGGAGGCTACAACCAAGTCACAGTTGTCACATAAAGGGTTCGGGATTGCAGACGTTGGCGGTGTCGATATGGATATTGCTTTCTTCAGACCGGGGCTTGATCTGGATCAACGGCATTCAACGGGGGCTAAAATCTATTTAAACGATGCGTTGGAAAGCATTCGTAATGAAATCAACGCCCAAGGAGAAGAGTTAATCTCAAGCACCGCGGAACTGACGATCATGCTAGTTAACAAGGAATATGAAATTTACGCTGAGGGTAAAGTGGCTTTTGACATGACGAGCCTCGTAAACCGTCACATGCGTATCCTAGCCGAAAAGGTGTTAAAATACGCCCGCAACTCTTGGAAACATGTTCGCTATGCGAATGAGTTCTGGTTTATCGGGGGCGGGGCCATCGTTCTGCAACCTTGGATCGAGAAACTAAATGCCGAGTTAGGCTTGCCGATCCGATTTGATAAATCAGAGTACAGTCAATTCCGCAATGTGCGCGGTACTTTCTTTTTGCTGGAGCATGCCTTGAAACAAACAAATAATGAAGCAGCGGCAAGCAAGGAAACCCAGAAGGAAACTGAGGCTGGGAGCGGAGCGGATTGAAGAAACGGAGATCGACTGTTTTGGTGAGTCCGGGTAAGGATGTGACCCTATACATTCCGACAGAAACACCGCCAGAGGTCATTGCGTATATGAACCAGTTGAAAGCTGAAGGCATGTTTAGTCATGGCATTATGGAGATTTTGACCAAGCATATCCTTCACGAACAATCGCTAGCTACGTTGGTAGGCGAAGAGGATCTCAATCATACTATCGAATCATTCGTAGAGGATGATCATTTCATTACCGCACCCATGGAACACCAGGAATCTGTGGATATCCCGGTTTCTAACAGACAGAAGAACTTCAGTTTAGAAGATATATTTCGCCAAGCTGGTCGTAATGCCGGCAAGCTTATGTAGGATGTAACTGGGTGGGGTGAACTCCGATCATAATGAAAAGGAGGACATCGACATGTCTAACGGACAAGTAAGTGAGGGTACGCGTAATTTTACACTGTCGGATGATATTTTCCGTCAACCAGGTCTAGATTTGTGTTCTCAAATGGTCTACATTATTTTGAAAAGCTTTGGCTCTGAGTCCAATTTCCCTGTGATATCGGAGATTGCCATTCTTGGGAGAATGACGGACAAGCAGGCGATGAAGGCGCTGCAAGACCTCGTTGATCTTAAAATCCTTCCGCACAAACTGTTTCGCCGGATGGTTGGCGATTTCCAAGATGATCGCCTCTCATGGGCGGCTAAGGGTTTACTTATCTTTTGCAAAGAGAACCCGCACATTCAATTGCATGACTTACTGGAATTAACGAGCCAATCCGGTGAGGATGAGCTTAGCATTCGCAATTCGTTACGAGAGTTAAGTCAATATGGCTACCTGGATGAATACCCCGATTGGCTACAAATCGCGATCTAAGCTGAGTGAGGATGGTTTGGAGCCAAATGAGACACACTAAAGCGTATGCCAAGGCCAATGTGTCTGGCAATCGAACCATCAACGCTAAGAGGTGATCATGTGAGCGGAAGAAATAATAAGCCAGATAATGACGGCCCAGCAGGGCAGCCTGGCAGGCTTGACCAGTATGGGGACAAGTTGGGATCGAGCAATGAGGAAGAGTTTGAAGCGGCAGCCAATCAGGCATGCGAGGTTTCCTCGACAGCGGATTTGAGCGATCAAGAGCAGCACGAATAGAGGATTCGATAAAGTTTACAAAGTAAGGCCATCCTACTTAGGATGGCCTTTTTGATGTCGACCTGACGACAACGAAGGTGAGAAGCAGTGGAGCTTTGGTTTGTTTCTTGTTACACAAGTACTATGATTCGGCCGCAATTGAGGTTTTTGCGGAAACAGGCTATTATCGTACGACGACAGCGCAGGTTGCGCAGCGAGCGGGTATTTCACAGCCGTATGTTTTCCGCTTTTTTGCAACCAAAGAGGCGTTGATGCTCGCGGCACTGGAAGCCTCTTGGGCAAGAATTGCAGTGGGTCTCAAGGTGGTCGCGGTTGATGGCATCTACCCCTATGGAAGAAAACAAGCGCATTTTTACGGAGAAGCACCCTAAGCAGCCTCACACGCGAAAAGGACAGATTAGGCTGCAATTTGAACAGATGATTTTCGACAAGCGGTGGAAGCAAGCACGCCCATTGATTGCTCGTCTGCCCGATTATTATGGCCCAACGGCCAATCAAGCCTCGTATCTAGGTTCTACGTTAGAAGCCGTTGCTGCTGGCAAGATGGCTTTCTTCATTGGGAACATGGATGTGCCACGTGAGTATGTTTATTTACCAGATGCGGCTACGACGGATCCGCTTCGACTTAGTGGTGAAAAGTACGAACGTTGGATAGGGCAGATCCCCGCAATCAGCTTTGAGGAGGGCATTGCGGCTACGATTCATCAGTTAAAGAGGTAGAGACTAACTGTCTCGTTCCGAGTGTGAGCTTTATGAATGGATTAAATGGATATTCTACAGCTAATTTCGTGGGGATTTCTACTTTCGAAGGTTTAAATGGATTTACTACAGCTAATTTGGTTCTAATCGTACATTATGGATAAATTCATCGAAATTAACATGAGAAAATCCATTTATTTGCGCCAAAATGATGAAAAGCTGAATTTTAGCTTCAGAAAATCCGGTTATTCTTTGAAGTAGCGAGCTTTGCAAGTCGTACTCATACTAACCAACGGTGAATATTCCTAGCGTAAAAAAACGCCTGAGACACCAACAGCGGCAATTAATACGCCAGAGGCAAGACTGCAAATACACTGAATCATGTCGATTTCAATACGATTTCATCGGATCCAATCAAGATTATTTTTACAAACGGAGCTGCCTTCAGCGGGCTAGTTGAACTTGAAGTCTTCCTTCATGTGTCACTTGAAGATACGAATGCAGCATTGCAGTAACGGCGGCCATTGAGCAGTTACCAAACCCATTAGAAGTGAAGCTATTTCATAAAGATGTTATTCACGCAGCACGATCTGCTTATAGTGGTCTTACAGAGAATCAGAAAAGCTTAGTCACTGAAACTAGCAGAAACAAATTAACCGAGGTAGAAATAGCACTCGGAGCACTGGAAGACATGTTGAATGACATAACGGTGCTTTCTGCTTTTAGTAATAAAACGGGAACCGAGAATGATTATACAAGTGGATTCGACACTAGATATTTCATATGGGTTAGATCCAGCTCTCTTTCAAATTACATCAAATGAAGCCAATGTTACGGTAGCAACGGCCCAGTACGATTCTGCTGATTCAAGTCATYAAACCATAAAGTTAACGTTGCCCACGTCAGCGCTACTTGATGCAACAACAGTTAACGTTTCAATAGTAAGTGGAACATTTCAAACAAGCACATCCCAGATTTCTAAAGTAGTCGAATAATCGTTAAGTGTTGCAAGACTTTTTATTTTTTGGATCGTATCAAATTCAATCAACTGCTTATAATAAACTCGCATTAACTCAAACTACATCTTAAGGAGTGTGAGCAACATGTCAGGTCACAAACAGCAAGGACAATCCAGAAAAAATACAACCACACGTACAGAGGATCAGAGCAGCAACAAAGGTGGAAAATAACGCTGATCGTACATGAGGAGGCTGGAATATGCTCGAAAATGTAGAAAGCAATTATGATTGCGCGAATGCGGGAGATGATTTGCACAATTTAATACAGGAACTTGAACAGTTCCAAGGCTCGGAAGAGCAGCGCAATCGGCTAAAAAATCAGATCCAATTTATACAGAATAAATGCTCCATCACGCATGAACATAACCCTAAGTGAAGAAAAGTCCATGCCTCTACATCTGAGGCATGGACTTCTTTTAATATTAATTCTTCGTCATCCGATTGAGATCGGAAGTGAGCTTATCGAGCTGAAGGAAGCTCTCCAGAATATCGCGAATTCGGCTGTCCTGTGTCGTCATACTTGCTGACATTTCTTGGATGGACGCCATGTTTTCTTCGGTAATACCAGCAATCGTGACGATCTGGTCCGTAATTCGCGTGTACTGTTGGTGAAGATTCTCTGCGGATTGTTCCACGTGAGCGGACTGGCTTTCCAGTTGACCAGCATCGGTCGCCAGTGCATGCATGACTTGTACGACTTTCTGCGCGGCATCGCTGCCATTCGCTACGGACTGCTGACCCTGTAAGACCTGCGCCGCGGCTTGCGTTGTTTTCGAGCGAATATCCTCGAGAATCTGCTCGATCTGTTCGGTAGATTGCTGCGAGGTTTCGGCTAATTTTCGAATCTCGTGTGAAACAACGCCGAAGCCTCTACCATGCTCGCCTGCACGTGCGGCTTCAATGGCTGCGTTCAGGGCAAGCAAATTCGTCTGCGTCGAAATATGCTTAATCGTCGCAACAATATCACTGATCCGCGAGTTCTGACTGTCTAGATCGTTCATCAACTGAACGGAAGAATCCATGGTCTCGTGGGCACTTTTCATTTGAATCTCTAAGGACTCTGCTTCTTCACTCCCCACTTGGGTCAGTTGGGCAGAGCTTACGGAGAGATCTCTCATTTCAGCTGAGCGGTCAGCCAAGGAGGTGACGGATTGCTCGATATGTCGAATGGACTCGGTAATATCATTAATGCTGGACGTTTGCGTTTCCGTGCTTGCGGTAATTTCCCCGAAGGCTAAGGTTACTTCTCTAGAAATAGAGCCCGTTGCTGTCGCATTCTGCCTCAGATTTGAGCTGAACTGTGTAAGTGAGACTAGGGAAGAGGAGACGAGATTAACCAAATCGACGGATTTGTTTTTCTCCAGAACGGCCTGTTCCCGCTCAGAAAAGATATCTTTTTGTAATTTCTCGCTGAATTTCGTAGATACGAATAAGGGCACAGCAATTAAAGCAAGGTACATGTACATATTTACCATATCGTTGTCGCCGAAAATCTCGGTTTTATAAGGGCTTATGAAGAAGTAGGCCGTTAGAACGACACCCAAGAAGCTGGAGAATGCAATTGCGCGCGAGCTGCCATACAACGTCATAATGGCTAGATTCACGTAGACTAGGAGATAGGTTGTGAAGATGGGACCCGTCAATATGAGTAACCACGTTAGTAGTGTGATAATGGCGGATATGATGTACATGATGTAGGTGGTTAGCCAACGTTTGTAGGTAAGAACGGTTGCCAATCCGCTGGTCAATGTGCCGACAACGAGAAGGACGATGATCGAATCCATACCTGCAGCCGTAAGGAAATCGACAGCTATGCCGAGGGCAAGCATTCCCCAAATAATATTCACAAGCAGTTTGTTGCGGCGGTGCAATGTCTCCATATAATTCATCATCTGTCCACCTTTTCCTTATAATGTTACGTTAAGATGATAACATGAAACGACAAATTTTTACATAAATTTAAYGGGTACTAATCCAACGCTTCCCGCCATTGATTCAGCAGCTTTTCATGCTGCTGCGCAGCTAGATCAAAGCGGTACGCAGCAAGGAGATTCTCCAACTTTACTGGCGTGAGTAGCGGATTCACAGGGATATCTAGCGCTACAGGGAAAGAAAATGCCGTGTTCATGTAATCGGTTTGAACCTCCTTTGAGAGCATGAAATCAACAAGCTGTTTGGCTGCAGCAGGGTTGTTGCCTCCCTTTAGGATGGAGACAGCACCGATCTCCCACCCTGCCTGTGGTGGAATAAGCGAACTTATGTTATAGCCCGAGTTTTTGAAACGCAGCTGGTCGCTTAGAAAGGAGACAGCTGCTGCCACTTCGCCTTCAGCTAGATGCTGTGCGCTCGTGTTGCCGGCGAACGTCATGGAGGCGCTTTGCTTCTTCAACGCTTGCATGAGATCAATCGCTGCGCTATCCCCGCGCTGCTGGGCAACCGATGCGAGCAGTGTGTAGCCTGTCCCCGACGTCTCTGGGTCAGGAATCTCGATCTTGCCCTTAAGCTCAGGGCGCAGTAGATCCTCGTACCGCTGTGGCAGCGGAAGGTTCGCCAGCTGAGGATCTTGCTGCCAGACAGTTTGGTTGACGCCAATGGCCAGTGCACCCATGTAAATGCCAGTCCAATAACCGTCCGTATCTTTGTACTTGGAGGGGATGCTGCCAGCGGAGGCAGATGAATAACGAATCGATTTACTCTTATTTTTGAGCTGCTCGTGTAGATCAGCAGGGCCACCGAGCACGACGTCAATACCCGTTTTGCCCAGCGTCAGCAGGTGGTAGCTCGCTTCACCACTGGACATCCGGATAATATCATACGGTTGATCTGTTTGTTCCTTGAACGTCTCGAGCAGAATTTTCCCTGCATCCTCCTGGAAGATGACGTATACCTTAAGAGGCTGGTTACTTTGCTTCTCCCCTAAGACGAGATATCCAAGATACACTCCGATACCGACGATGAGTACGAATAAACCTTTTTTCCACATGGTGAAACCTCCTCTGAACAGCCGAAAAAGGAAACCGAAGTTTCCCTTTTCAACCCGCTGCTATTTCATATGTTGAATTAACTTATTTTAATTAAATGAATTTTGTCATCGGCTGCACTAATGGTGACATTCCCCTGATATCTTGTCAAACCGATATCATAAGCATCGACAATCCATTCTTTCATATCATCATCTATGATGAAGTATCGTTCCTTCTCGCCGAGGAACATGGAAGATTTCACGAAGCCGCTCACTATAAATTCGCCGGCATTCGTTGCATTAATACGCATGGACTCAGGTCGAATACTGAGCAGCACTTTCTCACCTGCCGTCACAGCTTCATCAATCGTCACGCTTGCCGTACGCTTGCTCGTACCATATTCCACAGTAGCTTTGCCATTGGCAGATTCACGTACAACGGCATCAACGAAATTCGTTGTCCCGATAAAGTCAGCGACGTAAGGCGTGCGAGGCTTGTAATAAATATCATGTGGTGTGCCGTACTGATCAATCGCGCCTTTGTTGAAGACAACGATGTGATCGGACATCGATAAGGCTTCCAGTTGGTCATGAGTGACGTAAATGACGGTTAAACCAAGCTCTTGCTGGATGCTGCGCAGCTCCACACGTACTTCTTCACGCAGCTTCGCGTCCAAGTTACTTAGCGGCTCGTCAAGCAGGATGATCGGCGAGTTCATGACGAGTGCTCGCGCCATAGCTACCCGCTGCTGTTGCCCCCCGGACATCTCATGCGGATACCGCTCCTCAAGTCCGGTCAGTTTCACTTTAGCCATCGCAGACTTAACGCGATCCTGTATTTCCGCCTCAGGGCGCTTTTGAATATCCAGCCCGTAAGCCACATTATCGAATACCGTCATGTGCGGGAACAGGGCGTATTCCTGAAATACCATCGGTGTTCCGCGTTTATAAGGGGGCAGATCATTGACGAGCTGACCGTCGATCCGAATTTCACCCTCATCAATGGTATAAAAGCCGGCAATCGAGCGCAGCAGAGTTGTTTTCCCACATCCACTTGGACCGAGAAAAGTAATAAACTTTCCGCGTTCAATCTGCAGATCGATCTGTTTAAGAACGTGGTTGCTGCCAAACACCTTACCCACATTTTTTAAATCTAACAATATGTGTGAACTCATGATTCTCACTCCTTAGGACGTCAGTGTTACGTATAGTTAGAAATCGAATATTTTGACCTTCGAGCGGAAAATGAGCTTCATCACACCAAGCGTAGCGAGCGTTGTTCCCATCAAACCGACGGCAACAGCTGCTGCCCAGTAGTAAGTGCCGGTCTCTGCATAATTGAAGATGGATACAGCGGCGACGACCCATTTGGGCGTAATAAGAAAGACAATTGTGCTTAGGGTGTTCATATTTTTCATAAATGCATAGACGAAGTTCGCAACGATGGTCTTTTGCAGCATAGGAAATACGATGGTTGTTAATGTGCGGCGGCTGTCCGCCCCAAGATTCGTTGCAGCTTCCTCAATCGATTTATCTACCTGCTTAAAGGAAGCGGTGAGACCACGATAGCCGACTGGCATCTGCTTAAGCAGCATGGCGACGATAATGAGAATAGCTGATCCTTGCAGCATGATAGGTCCATTACTGAAAGCGACGATCAAGGCAAGACCAACGAATGTTCCAGGCAAAGCAATCGGCAATACGGCTGTGAAATCCAACAATTTTTTGCCGGGGAATGGCTTGCGTACAACAACATAGGCCAACACAAGGGCGAAGCCAACAGCCAGAATAGAACTGATGAGCGATAAGACTAAGCTGTTCATGACAGCTGGGCTGGAGGGATTAAACACGATTTTGAACATATGATCCAGCGTAAAGGTGTTGTCACGTCCGAAGTTTTTGGTAAAGGCGAACAGGATGGTGATCGCGAACATGGACAAGATAAAGAGCGCCATAATACTGTTGAATATGAAAAGAAAGATATCTGTCTTACGGGAAGTCTTCACCCGGTTGAGTCCTGAAACAGGCTTTCCAGTAATAGTCGAGTAGGAACCTTTGGACAGCAGCTTGGCTTGAATCATGAATACCAACAGGGCAGGAATGACGAGAATAATACCCATGACGGATGCGAGACCAGGCTCGTTATTAATGATTTCTCCGTAGATTTCAACAGCTAAGAGAGAGTAATTGCCCCCAATCAGCTTCGGATTCCCAAAGTCCGCAAAACAGTTGATTGCGACGAGCAGAAAGGCGTTAATGACGCCGGGAAGTGCTAATTTAAACGTAATGGTGCGGAAAAGCTTGAAGCCGCGTGCACCTAGATTCTGTGCAGCAATTTCTAGATTTGGCGAAATGGAGCGAAGGACGCCTGTTATGGTCATGTAGGCAAGTGGAAAATACGAAATCGTTTGTACGATCCAGAGGCCCGGCAGTCCGTATAAGTCCAGTTCGACGTTAAACCATGCTTTCATGGTTTGTGAGACCATACCTCCTCTGCCGAATAAAAGCAGGAAGGCCAGGCCAGTCATAACAGAAGGCGCAAGAATCGGGAGGAAGGCGATAAAACGGAAAAACTTTTTCCCCACGATGTTGCTGTAATGAATGGAGTACGCATAAATAAAGCCGCAGATGGTTGCGGTTAGAGCGGATAAGGAGGAGCTAACAACGGTATTGAGCAGAGCCTTGGCATACCGACTTTTGCTGAAAAAAGTTGTCCAATCCGTTGCTCCTGGCAGCGCTATCACATAAATAAGCGGATAAATGACGAAGAGACAGAGAACAGCGAAACTGATGAGGACAAGGATCAGCGATGATGGATCTTTCATCAGTCTGCCAATCGAGGAACCCATACCCTTTTTTTCTATGATCATAAGGGGTTCACGACCACCTTCCAAATTCATTGTGTAGGAGGGCATTGATCAGCATAAGAAGTATTGCTTCAATGCCCTGTACATAGGCTTTTTCCACAAGCGAAAACGGCATTCTTATTGGCGATAAAACTTACCTCTTAACGCGGTTGCTCATCTGTGAATGGCCTCGATAGAAGTTTTCTCATTTAAGATCTTTTAGTGCATCTTGCAGCTCTTTACGCTGTTCAGCAGCTTTCCACAAGCTGTAGGTTGTGTTATATTTCGTTGCTTTAATATCAATGCCGCCTTTGGGAATCGGTACAGTCGGTTTCACGGAACTTGCAAAAGCAGACTCCGTGTAAAGAAGTCCAGGTTCATTGGTTAACATGTAATCCATTAGTTTCTTAGCACCCGCCGTGTTAGCGCCGCCTTTGACGATTGCCAGTCCACCAACCTCATAGCCTGCGGCTTCAGGGACGATACTGACAATCGGGTTGCCTTGATTTTTCATCTTTAACTGGTCACCAAGGAAAGTAATACCGATCGTGTACTCGCCTTTGGCTGCCTTCTGAATCGGCTCAATGCCGGATTTCGGTCTTTCCTTAAGATTAGGCAGAAGTTTGGCAACATACTTCAGCATCTCAT
Organism: Paenibacillus sp. 01T442; assembly: GCF_056398345.1. NCBI lineage: Bacteria > Bacillati > Bacillota > Bacilli > Caryophanales > Paenibacillaceae > Paenibacillus > Paenibacillus sp. 01T442. The sequence goes on along the minus strand of NZ_JBFTPF010000032.1, from coordinate 45,683 downwards.
CTTTCCCCCATACTTGCGCAAGGGAAGCTACCGCTGTGTAGGCTGTACCCGAAGTAGCAGGGTCGGACATTCCGATCTCGCCTTTAAATTTAGGGTCTAGCAGCTCTTGGAAGGTCTGCGGGTAAGGAGCTGCAGCATACTTCTCTTTCCAACGCTGTTCGTTGATACCAATAGCGATAGGATTAAGATAGAATCCAGTCCAGAAGCCTTCTTTGTCCTTCATATTGTCAGGAATATCTTTGGCATTCGGCGAAGTGTAGGCTTCAAGCGCACCGGCTTTTTTCAGTACCTCATGCGAATCAGCGGGACCGCCCATCAGGAAGTCGGCCTGAGGCTTGCCCATCTCATTTTGTACACGGGTCACGGCCTCACCGCTTGGCAGACGAAGGACGTCGTAGTCGATCCCCGTTTCTGCTTTGAATTTATCTAAGATCTTGCGGGCCTCTTCTTCTTGGAAGATAGAGTACACCGTAATTTTACCTTTCGATGTCCCGCCAAAAACACCTGATTTGTACAGAAAGAATCCTGCTACCAGTACGACAACAATGACCGACACGATCATAATAGAACTATTGCTTTTCTTTCTAGCCATTTCATCAACCATCCCCTCGATATGTTAGGAGGCATCACTTAACTTGAAATAAGCTTTATGGTTGGTTTCATCTAACAAATCGAAAACGATGAAGTAAGCGTTATCATACCGGTCAAGATGCAGCCAATGCTTTCCGTTCCCCGCTTCGTCGGTCAATTGCACGACATAGTGGCTACTAGGCTGTTCAGCCATGAAGTCGAAATGACTGAAATCGATCAGCCTGACTGCAGATCGCATTTGCAACGTTAGCGCAGACCGATCCGCCTCGGAAAGTGCTGTGAGCAGGCCATCTTGCAAACGGAATACGTGATGGCTTCTGTTTGCAATAACCCCACTTACTGTATCCGCAGTGAGCGTCTTGTCGATGAGCATATTCTGCAGTTTCCGGATTTCAGCGCTAATTTCCAGTGAATTGACCGAGTCTGTCCCGAAGCGAAAGCCGCTGGTACCGATTTGGAAAGGGATATCCTCCTGATCCAGATAGGCAATGGAGCCCGTTAACAGCAACCGTGAAGCGTTTGCACGCGTTTGCGGCTTTCCCCCGTTTAATATGCGGGTAAACGATGCTTTCCACGCGATTAGCTCCTTAGGATCATCAATGGAAATCGTGCCCACCCCAGGATACGTCACATTCATGCGCATGGGGACACCGTCGAACATATCACGGCTATTTGCTTCTTTAGGGACGATCCGCACTTCATCGACGCCGATACGAAACACATAGGCAAAAATGCCGATCAACGTACAACCAATAACGATTTGTACTAAGATGAGACGCAACCATGAAAGCCCTTTCTTCTCCTCTTGCATGTAGATTACTCTCCTTTTATCTCAGAAAAATCATCGATATGTATCAATTTTGTAACAAGCCTTGCGTGAGGGTTGGTTCGGTTTGAAACATCAAAATGACTTCAGTACCCATTTTCTCACGGCTATGTACGGTAATGCTACCGCCTTGCAGTTCCATTAATTGCTTACAGAGCAGTAAACCAAGCCCATGGGAATGCGTCGAAATGGGACGCTTCTGATTGTGCTCAGAAGAAGCGAGGAACAGTGCTGCTGTATCTTGCTCACTTAAGCCTTTACCATTATCCGAGATTCGGACGTGGCAATGATATTCAAGTTGCTCTAGTCGGATATTGAGATGTGTGCATTCACTATGCTTGATCGCATTTTCAATGACATTGAACAGGACCTGCTGCGTGCGCTTGGGGTCAACGTAGACCTCGCACGGTTCGACCTGCAGGGTTGTCGTAATGGATGATTTATGCAGCGTAGGTTCAAGAATTCGCAGACTATCCGTTAGGATTGCCGCCAAATCTGCGCGCTCAAGCTGTACACGCCAAGCTTCATCGCCTTTGAGCGATGTTTGCAGCAGCTCTTCAACCATTTGTAACAGACGCGTGCTTTCCTTGCGGATGTAGACATTGCATGTTCGAATATCTTCGACACGCTCCATTTTGTCAATCAGATCGGAAAAGCCAATGATAGAGGTTAGCGGTGTTTTAAGCTCATGCGTCACATTATCATAAAATTTCTTCTGTTTGCTCTGTTCATACTGAAGGAGCTCGATATGCTCCTGGAGCGCTTCTGACATTTGATTGAAGTCATCGGCCAGTTCCCGCACTTCGTCTTGACTGGTAACAACAATCTTTCGGCTGAAATCACCAACGGTTACTTGCTTCAGCGCCTGTTGGAGTGCGTGCAGGGGTCTCATGATAAAGAAGGAGAAGGAGTAGCTTGCAAGCAATGCGATGAGTAAGCAGCCGAGCGCAACACCAATAAACCAAGATCGCATCTCAGATAGCGTTTCCTCGTGCTTATTCAGATCTAACAGGTAGCGGAATCCGCCTACAATTTTGCCCTCATAGGTGAATGGAGAGGCATAAATGAGAATTTTGTTGTTCTCACCTTCAGTGATGACAGTTGCGGATTGTCCAGCTAGTGCAGCGTCAATATCGCTTCGTTTCATCAAGTCTTCTTTGTTGCCGCTATCCCCGATAATGGTACCCTCCGGATCAAATAGCTGAACTTGGAAGTTGCTGTTAGCTGCAAGGTGGGAGGCAATCAGCGGAGCATAAGTCCCAGAAAAGAGCTGTTCAATACTAATTTTCTTATCATTAACGATTTTTAAAGCTTCAATGCGGTGCAGACCATAATACTGGGCCAAGGTTTGGGTATCCCGCTCGATCATGCTTTTACTCAGTGTATAATTCACAACAACATACATCGAGGCAAGGAACATGATGATCGTTATAGAGTGCTGGATGAACAGTTTATTGCGAAGCTTCATGGCTTAAACCTCCAGTTTATAGCCCGTACCATGAACTGTGGCGAGCACGTGATCATAGGGTTTGATTTTTTCCCGCAGACGATTGACCATCATATCGACAGACCGCGTCTGTCCGAAATATTCAAATCCCCATACTTGGTCCAGAATGTGCTCTCGGGTAAAAACTTTCTTAGGATTTTTGCACAGGAGCCAGAGGAAATCGAACTCTTTGCTTGTCGTTTTAATCGGTTTGCCAGCCAGCTTTAAGGATCGCTCATTTCTATCAATTTCGATCATGCCAACATGAAGAACGTCAGCAGCTTGTGCGGCAGTATCCGATGTTACACGGCGCATGACAGCGCGAATCCGCATAATAAGTTCGCGTGTCTCAAATGGTTTGGTTAAATAATCGTCGGCTCCGAGCTGGAAGCCTAGTATTTTATCATTCATTTCATTTTTGGCCGTGAGTACAATGACGGGTATTTCTTTATGGATTTGCTGGAGTGTCTTTAGGAGCTCAAAGCCTGACTGATCAGGCAGCATCAGATCCAGCAAGATGAAATCGATAGGCTCCGAGGCGAGTACCTCAAGACTAGAAGCGACAGTGCCAGCAACAACAGGATGAAACCCCTCTACTTCAAGGCTTAATTTGAGCAGCATTTGAATGCTGGAATCATCTTCGATAATTAAAATATTCATAGGAAAAGTTCCTTCCTTTCCGGTCGCATTTTGCTTACCTCATTCACTACTAATGAGCATGTTCCTTGTGTATCCATTCTACACAAGGATTACAACATGTAAATACGTGAATGAAATGTGGCTCTCCGAAAAGGGTAAGCCCGCTAGGGCTTGCGGCGGGGTTGAGGGAGGGATAGCGCCCAAAAAGGGCGCTATTGTAGTGCTTAGGGCTAAATAACCGCAGGGTAAGGCCTTTTTTGGGTCTTACAGCTCCGCGCGCTAGGGCTGCGGCAGGTGGAGGCAGGAATAGCGCACCCGGAATTGCCGAACTACTCTCACAGAGTGTGCTAGTAAACGAAAAAGAGCTAAACGCTTGATAAGCCGCTTAGCTCCCAAATAATAATCTATCAAGGGAGCTGCACATAGAACGACGTTGTCTCCTGCAGCTCGCTTTTGGCATGAATTTTGCCTTTATGTTGCTCAACAATCGACTTGGCTATGGCTAATCCAAGTCCATAGCCGCCGTGCTTGCGTGAACGTGAGGGATCCGCACGGTAGAAGCGGTCGAAGATCCGCTCCACATGCTCAGGCGAGATGCCTTCGCCCGTATTGGTCACGGTGAGAAGCGTATCGTTATGATGCTTCTTGAAGGTGAGCGAAATGGCGCCCTTCGGCGGCGTATATTTGATCGCATTGTCCATAAGAATCATGACGACTTGTTTGATTTGCTCGCTGTTGCCGTGCAAGGTTAAGTCGGGCTGAATCTCGTAGTCCAGCGTAATATCCTTCTCGAATACGACGGCTTCCATCGTGAGAAGGACACTTTCCACAGATTCACTTACGTTGAATTCGCTGTACAAGATTCCCGCTCTGGTATCATCCATTTCCGTGAGATAGAGGAGATCGTTGGTGAGCGTCTTCATGCGTTCCGTCTCAGATTTGATGCGATGCAGCCACTTTGACTGACTCTCAATCGTTTCATCACTGTTGCCCAAAAGCACATCCGCATTGGTATTGATGACGGCTAACGGCGTTTTCAACTCGTGAGAAGCATCCGCGATGAATTGTTTCTGTTTCTGGAAGGCTTCACGAACTGGCGCTATGGAACGATTCGCAAAATAGCGGCTCGTAAAGAAGATGACAATCAGCATCACCAATCCGACGAGTGTGAAGGTATAGACGAGATTCGTCAGAATGGTCTTCTGAGCCGTAACGTCGAGATAAATGACACTATACCCGGTGTCATTCTTTTGCACCATATACGCCCATTGATTGCCATCTAGCGAGAACTGGCCGATATCCGATTTGCCCAAGGAGGCTTCCTTAATGGCCGTTTCATAGAACGCCGTATCCATGTCAAAACGGGAGTTCGTCGCTGTAAGGTTCCACTGGGCATCGGCTTGCAGCATGAAGGAAACCGATCGCTCGGGTGGTGAATCATTGTACCCCTGAGGTTCTTGCGGGTGATGCCCGCCATCAGGTCCAGGCTTCATATTTCCCTTTTTTCCGTCAGGCTTGAGATTGAAATTGGCTACACCATGCAGCTCCATATCGATGTCGGCTCGCACGTTCTGATAGGTGATGAAATAAATCGTAGCGAAAGATATGAGCATGATGCAGGATATGATGACGAGATTCACGATAAGAAATCGATTGCGAAGCTTGTTAAACATCAGGAACTCACCTCCTCCAGCACGTATCCAACGCCTCTAAGGGTCGAGATACGGACAGCCGCGTGCAGGAAAGTTAGTTTTTTGCGTAAAAAAGAGATATAAACTTCCACGTTGTTATGCTCCACCTCCGAATCGAAGCCCCATAGCTTCTCGATGATCTGTTCCTTCGATGTTACGGCCTGCTTTCTCGTCATTAACAGCTCCAGGAGCTCGCTTTCTTTTAAAATCAGCTTCAATTCCTTCCCCTTGCAAGTCAGCTTGAGGTTTCCGGTATGCAATTCGATGTCTCCGAACTTCAAAGCATCCTCCGGCACGACCTCGCCTTTGCGTCTTAACGCCGCGCGTATCCGAGCTAACAGCTCCTCCGTTGAGAACGGTTTGGCCACATAATCATCGGCGCCGTAATCCAATCCCGCTATTTTATCCGAAATTTCTCCCTTGGCCGTAAGTAGAATGACAGGTGTTGAAATCCCTTTGGCACGCAGTGTCTTAAGGATCGTGATCCCGTCCATCTCAGGCAGCATAATATCGAGCAATAGAAGATCATATATACCGCTTAACGCATTATCCAGCCCGGACTGTCCATCGTGAACAGCGTCAACGGAGTAATGGTGTTTTTTCAAAATTTGAGTTAGAGCTTCAGCTAAATGTACTTCATCTTCCACGATTAGAATTCTCATGGGTCGTTTCCCCCTTAGTGCCTCAAGGTGCTTTCCACTGGCATGGCTTCATTATAGGCCTGTGAACCTTTAATCAACCTTAATAGTAGCACTCCATGTGCGGATTTACGAAAAAAACATAATTCTCTTCGCATTTAAGTTTCACTAAAGGTTCGGGGGCTAATATACAGTCATGAAGAAGCGAACACACGCAGCAATATGAACAAGAAGGAGGCGCATCACAATGGCGATTGAAGTATTTAATCGGTATGAAAATAAGTATCTGATGGATACGAAAGCCTTTTACACGATCTATAATCGACTGCTCGAATATATGGAAATGGACGCCTACAACAAGAATGAACAATTCTATTCGATCAGTAACATCTACTTCGATACCGAGCATGATTCCTTAATTCGAAACTCACTGGCGAAGCCGAAATACCGAGAAAAGCTGAGAATAAGAGCGTACGGGGTGCCAAACGCAGATGCGAATGTGTATCTAGAGCTGAAGAAGAAGGTGTTCGGCCTGGTGAATAAAAGAAGAACAGCGCTGAAGCTGAATGAGTCGTATGACTTTGTACGAACCAAGGTGGAGCCTGAACTGCAGCCATATATGAACAAGCAAGTGATCCAAGAGATTAAATATTTCTTAGGCCGATATGATCTGGAGCCGAAGGTATATCTGGCGTATGACCGGATTGCGATGTTTTGCAAAAATAACCGAGATTTGCGGATCACCTTTGACACGAATATCCGTTCTAGACGGTATGATCTTAAGCTCGAAAGTGGTGATCATGGGGAGCAGTTGATGGGCCGCGGGCAATGGCTTATGGAAGTGAAGGCGGAGAAAACGATTCCCCTCTGGTTGTCGAAGATGCTATCGGAGCATGACATGTTTCGAACAAGCTTCTCGAAGTACGGCAACGAATATAAGAAAAAGCGACATGAACAACTAACGGGGGAGAGGATTCAATTATGATCGATTCGATTTTTGCACAAGTCACAGCAGGTACAGAATTAACGCTCATGAATGCTTTATTAACCATAATTACAGCGATCGTTCTGGGCGCCATGATTAGCTTCACGTACATGAAAACACAAACCAACTATACACAAAGTTTCACGTTAACCATGATTGTTCTGCCCGTCATCGTAGCCATTATTATTCTATTAATCGGCAGCAACATCGCTAGAGCGTTCAGTCTTGCAGGGGCATTCTCCATCATTCGATTCCGAAGCGCTCCTGGAGATCCGAAGGATATTGCCTTCGTCTTGTTCACCATGGCGGCAGGTCTTGCCTGTGGGGTTGGATCGTTTGGTTATGCGGTACTTTTCACACTTGTACTTTGTGTCTTGATGTTCGTCTTGAAAGTTACCAATTTTGGCGCTAAGAAGGCAGCTCAGAAGTTATTGAAAGTGACGATTCCCGAGAGTCTGGGATATGAAGAAGCGTTTGATGAAGTGTTCAAGATGTTCGACATTGCCTATGAGTTGAAAAAAGTACGCACAACCGAGTTAGGCAGCTTATATGAGCTAGTTTACGTAGTGACGATTGATCATTTGACGAGTCAGAAAGAATTCCTAGACGCCATTAGATGCAGAAATGGGAATTTAGATATCACATTGACGATGAGCCCTACAGCGGCTGAATTTTAAATCATTTTACAAACAGAGAGGAAGATTTCTATGAAAAAACCGTTGAAAATGAAAGGCGCAGGTGTCCTATTATTATGCGCTGTTGTGTTAGCAGCATGCAATGAAACGACTGACATCGCTTCGACTACGGAGGCTGCATCAACTGCAACAACGACTGGAACGACTGCGGTTGCTGCAAGTGGAAAAGCAGTGACCACGGATGTCATCCAGAAGGTGGAGTATGCGGCGGATGATGCCTACACAGATTGGGCTTCTGCGAATCCGACGAAGATTTCGTTGACGGGTACGAGTGCAACAATCGAGGGTGAGGGCGCAGCGGCGAAGGGCGGTAAGATTGCGATTACGAAGGCTGGCACGTATGTCGTGAGTGGTAAATTGACAGATGGTCAAATAACGGTCAACGTGAAGGATAAGGGCGTCGTTCGTTTAGTTCTGAACGGAGTGGAGATTTCAAACAGCACGTCTTCTGCGATCTTCGTCGAAGAAGCGGGCAAGGCAATCATCTCCTTACAAGAAGGAACCGAGAACTTCGTTTCAGATGGAACGAAGTATGTGTATCCGGATGCAACAACCGACGAGCCTAATTCGGCGATCTTCAGCAAAGACGATCTGACGATTAATGGCACAGGGAAACTTGTCGTGAAAGGGAACTACAACAACGGGATTACCAGCAAGGATAAGCTGAAAATCACAGCAGGCACGCTGGATGTTAAAGCTGCTGATGATGGCGTGATGGGTCGCGACTTGGTCGCTGTCCAAGCCGGTACATTGACCATCGATGCGGGTGGACATGGCATCAAAACAACGAACGATAAAGAGGGATCGGAGGGTTACATCAGCCTTGCTGGTGGAACATTCACGATCAAATCCGGCGAGGATGCGCTGCACAGCAGCGGTGGCCTTGATGTGAGTGGTGGAGATCTTCACATTAATGCTGGCGACGATGGCATTCACGCCGAAGTATCTCTTGCTATCGCAGGTGGTACGATCGATATCACGCAAAGCAATGAAGGGATCGAGGCGCCCGCGGTTCTGATCTCGGGTGGTAAAACCAATGTCGTATCTACGGACGACGGTGTGAACATCTCGAGCGGCAACGCTGAGTCCGCCGAAGGTGGCGGTGGCGCTCCGGGAGCGGCGACTAGCGGAGCTGGCAGGGCCCCAGGAGGCGCACCAGGCGCGTCCGGCGCGAATTCGAGCAACATGCTGACGATTATCGGCGGCTTCTTATCCGTCGACTCGAAAGGCGACGGGTTGGACTCGAACGGCTCCATCACGATGAGCGGCGGTACGGTGGTGGTCAACGGGCCGATCGAGAACAATAACGGTTCCCTCGACTATGACGGCACGTTCGTCATGACCGGCGGCTTCCTTGTTGCCGCGGGAAGCTCGGGCATGGTGCAAGCTACGTCCGACAAGTCAACGCAAGCCGGCGTCCTGATGACGTACACCAAGACCCAGCAAGCGGGTGCGCTGGTTCATCTCGAAGATAGCGCAGGTAACACCATTATCACTTTTGCGCCAGCGAAGAACTATCAGTCGGTGTTCGTCAGCTCACCAAACTTGAAGCAAGATACTTCGTACACGCTTAGCTCGGGCGGATCTTCAACGGGCATCGCTACGAAAGGCCTGTTTGAAGGTGGCACGTACCAAGGTGGGACGAAAGTTGTCGACTTCAAAACAGCGACAATAATCACGTGGTTGTCCGAAACGGGCGTAACCGAAGCTAGAAGCGGGATGATGGGTGGCCCTGGTGGCGGTAGACAAGGCGGAGGTGGCGGTGGCATGCCTCCCCAAGGTGGGGGACAGCGTCCACAACGAGCGGCACAGTAAATTCGAACGAATAGGCATGTTTATGAGGCTATCCTCACGTAGATCATCTATGTGAGGACAGCTTTTTGTCAGTTTAATTGTTTCACAGGAGGTAGCTATATTTCCTATAAACGAACTCATTCTAAGAGGATTAAGCAGCGTTCATTTTGCATGTTTGGGCTCTTCTTGAGGCACCCTCTCCGCCGACTCCCCAATATGAGTAGTTAGAAGTAGCGAGGATAAAGAGAAGAATGTGGGAAAAGTGGCGTAATGTGAAGTAGTAGGGGAGTTTGGAGTAATGTGAAGTAGTTATGTGGAGAAATGAGTAGCAAGGGAGTGGAGGAGACAAATGTAGTGCCCGATGGAGTAAGGTTGTTGATTTTCTGATGACTTTCAAGTCCCCAAGTCCTCAAGCCCCCCAAGCCCCCTCCCCCGTCAAAAATGCAAAAAAGCACCTTTCGATTGGGTTTATCCTCTGTTATAAGAAATTGATGCGAATAGGCATCAATTTGGAGTGATTTCAGGAGATTATCCTGAAATACGTTAAAGAGGTTGCCTATTTGCACGCATTTACTAATTTCCACCATAAATCAGTAGAAAAGGTTGTATTTTTGCATTTTTGAGAGAGGGAAGATAAGAAGTGAAGGGAGAAGAAGTGGAGAGGCACGCATGGTACCTGGGGTTACGAAGGAACGAAATGACGAAGTGATCAAGCTGGTGAAGCTGGTGCAGTTGGAGACACGAATTCATGACAAGGTGAAAAATTACTCGCTGGGGCATGCGCCAGCGACTGGGTGTCGCTCAGGCACTGCTGCATAGGCTGTCACTGCTCATTCTGGACGAGCCGGACGAATGGCCTAGACCCTGCAGGGATACGTGAGCTGCGTGATTACCTCCGTTATCTGACACGTTCCGAAGGGATAGACAAATCGGGAGAGACCGATGCGTGGCGGGATCACGTGATCGAACAGAAGCAGGAGCTCACAGACGCGCTGAAGGAGCCGAAACGGAGTGCTGAGAGCAAGGCAAGCATCGAAAAGCAGATCGCTAGTTACGACTACCATCTCGATCATGATATCCACCCGGAAGAGGGGACCATGTGGAGCGGAATTAACGGTTCGGCACAGTTGATTATCTTGATCACCTTGTTCACTTGTGATCGTTGCGGGGGACAGCTTGGCTGGCGAATTTCTCCATCTTTGCGCTATTTGCGGGAACGATCTTCTTGGAGCTCTTGCAGCCTTACGAATGGAGTAAATACCTGTTATTCGCTAATATTGATCTGTCCCAGTATCTCGATTATCGTATTGGGCATTTATTTCTTCATTTTCAATGTAGTGGCTTGGCTGGTATTCACGAAGAGAGATGTGGCCTCTTAGGATTACTTATTTATTCGTATGTTCTATCCCGCGTTCCATAAAAACCTTACGTGCTACATCAAGAGCACCACATGCCTTAGGGAATCCTGCGTAACCACCGCAATGCAGGATGATTTCCAGGATTTCCTCGGGTTTTAGACCAACATTAAGCCCTGCATGGAGATGAAAAGGCAACTGCTCCGTAGCTCCTTGTGTAATTAGAGATGTAATTGTAATCATTTCTCGTTGTTTTAAGTCGAGGATCTCTCTCGAGTAGAGGTCACCAAAACCAAAAGCTACTAATGTATGGCCGAAGTCAGGGAAAAACTCTCCGATTTGTTTAATCATACTGACCCCATGGTCGCCAACCATCGTCTGTAGTGTATCGATACCAGCTTCATAACGTTCTTGATTCGTTTTATTTGCCTTCATTAAAAACCTCTCTATCCCCTCTTCATCGTTGGAGGAATTTCTTTAGGATCCATGATAATATCAATTACGCTCGTTTGATTGCTTCTAATTGCGTCTTGAATGGCGTGTCTCAGCTCCTCAGCCGTTGTACAACGGTAACCTCGTGCACCAAGAGCCTCACCAAATTTGGCCCCATCTAGCGGCGCCTTGTAAGTAGTCCCCACCGCTCTACCTAAATGTCGTTCCATCCCTTTATCTACCATGTCGATGCATTGATTGTTCGCGACCAGAAAGAGCACAGGAGCGTCGTGGTTGACCGATGTGGAAACTTCAGTCCCATTCATAAACATGCAGCCATCGCCTGTCAAACAAGCGACTGTCCGATGCGGAGCCCCGAATTTGGCCCCAACTGCATAGCCAATGGCACGCCCCATAGTGGCGTATACTTCCTCAAAGTAAAAAGTACCAGGCACCTTAATATCAAAATATTTGATAGCATAAAAAGAATGGCTACCAGCATCCCCATAAACCAATGTATCCTCAGGTAATTCTTCACGGAGTATCTCCATAACTTGTTTACCACGCAGCAGCTCACCTGATACGGATACGGGGCTATCTTCCATGTCAAAAGTATCGGGCATATGTCTTGGTGGAACTGTAATATCGGCAAATGATAGTAACGCTCGTAGATTACTACGAATGTTTCCGAGTACAGGAGTAGTAGCCACGGATACAGCTTTCCCTATAAAACGGGGCTCGTGATCAAAGTGGATAATATGCTTAGGATAGATCGAAGGAGCAAACCCAGGAATCTCTAAATCACTTAGTTGACTCCCTACCACAATCAATAGATCGACTCCCTCACGGAGATAGGCTTCAGAAAGGTCATTCCCACCGAGGCCGTATGGTCCTAGATGTAAAGGGTGATTAGACAGAAAGACCCCTTTGCCCCCTGGAGTTGTCGTTACTGGAAGAGCCCACTTCTGTGCAAAGGCTTCAATTTCTTTGTACGCGTCTAAGGCGTGAAGCGCACCCCCAATGAATAATAAGGGGCGTTTGGCCTCAGCTAGAAGCGTGGCAACATGATCTAAATTAGAAGCTATGGTTGTCGGATAAGCATCTGGGAGCGTTAATTCAAAGTCGTCTATTTGCTCTAATAAGACATCGGCGGGGATGTTTAGATGAACTGGGCCTTTGACACCAGTAAATGCATGCTCCATAGCGTGCGCTAAGTAACTTCTAAGCATCTCTCCACGTTCTACTCGTGCACTGAATTTCGTTACGGATTCGAACATTTTCACGAGATCCGTGCCGAACATTGTACTGTCTTGACCAAGCACTTTTCCGATGTCTCGGATTGGCGGAGAACCCGTCAGAAACAATACGGGAACATTGGTATAAAGCGCTTGACCTGCCGCTGTCAGCATGTTTATTCCACCAGGGCCGGCTGTGCTAAGTGCAACACCTAGGGTATTCCGTGCTAGAGCATAGCCTGCTGCCGCAAGGCCAGCCCCTTCTTCATGCTTGCTCAGCACAAACGAGATACCCACATTGTCCATCTCTAACACAAGTGGTGTTACAGGCTTACCAGGTATTCCGAACACATGGGATACTCCCCATTTTGACAAGTGCTTAACTAGAACACTGCTTACAGATGGCATAAGGTCTTGATCCCCCTAGATCTTTATCAGTACAACTTTTTCATTCTAGAAATAAGATCCAGAAATGATTTTTCGAATTCTTCTCCCGGAAGTGGGGGACTAAAGTAGTAGCCTTGAACCTCATCGCATTTTTGAATTTGCAGGAAGCGAAGTTGTTCTTTCTCTTCTACACCTTCAGCAACGACTTCTAGATTCATACTGTGTGCTATCGCAATTATAATACTTACAATGTTAGTCCCATTGGAACCATTGCCAATATCTCTAACAAAACTTTGGTCTATTTTTAATCGATCGATTGAAAAGTTTTTCAAATAATTTAGAGAACTATAGCCAGTCCCGAAATCGTCCATACTTATTTGAATGCCTAGGGAATGCAAGTTACGAAGCATGGGGATAGCATGGTTTACGTTCATCGTCATCGTTTCAGTAATTTCAAGGTCCAAGTATTTAGGTTCTAGACCCGTCTCATCCAACACGGTTTTTACCACATCGACAAGAGCATCATCCAGGAATTCCTGTGATGATAAATTTACAGAGACTCGAAATGGAGGGAGGCCCTGATCTTGCCATTTCTTGTTCTGCATGCATGCGGTTCGTAAAACCCACCTATCGATCTGAGTGATCAAGCCTGTTTCTTCGGCAATTGGGATAAAATCGTTAGGCGGTATTAACCCCTTAGTAGGATGCTGCCAACGGACTAACGCCTCTACACCTTTTATTTCACCGCTTCTAATATCCACTTGAGGCTGATAGTACAATCGGAACTCGTTATTCTCAATAGCTTTCCGCAGTGAACTTTCCAAAGCCATTTTCTCGCGTGTAGATATGTTCATATCAGGCGAATACAAGGCATACATGTTTAAGCCGCGATTCTTTGCACTGTACATGGCCGTATCTGCTGTAATCATTAAATTCTCAAGGTTATCTCCATCTTTCGGATAGATAGAGATACCCGCACTTGCTGTTAAATGAAATTCGTACCCATTTAAATTGAAGGGCATATTGAAAATATGAAGGATGGCTTTTACCCGATCTAAAACTTGTTCCTCACGTGTTATGTGAGAGAAGACGAACATAAATTCATCTCCACCCATTCTAGCTACAAACTCACCAGGCTCCAGAATATCTTGAATCCGTGAAGCAACCTTAATGAGGATTAAGTCACCGCTAGAGTGGCCTAACGTATCATTAATAATCTTGAAGCGGTCTAAATCTAAACAGACGATGGCAACTTGATGGTCTGCAGCTTGCGTCTGTTGAATTAATTGGGTAACTCTATCCATATAATATCGACGATTGGGGAGCTTGGTTAAATCATCGTGATTAGCCAAATAATTATATCTCTCTTCAGCTCGTACCCGTTCAGTAATACTTCTAAATTGTCCAAAGGCGCCTAGTAACTGCTTTTTCTCATCATATAGCGGATAAGCATCGAATAGGCAAACTAACCGATCTTCTGTAGAACTTTGCTCAAAAGTCATTTGAACGTCTTCAAATGTTTGTCCATTTTGAATAACTTCGTATATATATTCTCCCATGGAGGCTAGTTGTTGAACTTTTGTCCCTAACATGTCTTCTTTAGATTTCCCAGTAAATAATTCGGCGTATTGGTTGAAGGTAGTAATTTCTCCATCCCGATTCGTCAGAATAATTCCATTACGGGTATTGTCCATAATAATTTGGTTTAAAATATTTAGTTTTCTATTCTGCTTGCGTAGTAGCAGCTCTCTTTCAATGGAGTCTACCGTAGTTGCTAGCATTGTTAGTAGCATGGGATTCTGAAACTCTTTAGCAGTCATGATGACTAAGCTTCCGAGAAGATCATTGACGTCTGTGTAATGGAATGCAACAGCATAGCAAGCGCTTTCGTGCAAGTATTCGTGATAATGATCATCACCAATAAGTTGGATGGGGGACTGGTTATATTTTAAAGCCATATTAACAACATTAGTTCCCATGCTGGCTTCAGTAAACTGCACACCTGAACTAATTCCTAGTTGGTTGATGGTTTTTTTTATCGTTTCATCACCCATCATATGAAGGATGAAACCTGTATCATTGGAAACAGATAGTAGAAGTGGAGTCCCTTTAAGATGATGAAGAATTTTTTCTCCAAAGAAACTTACGACTGATAAAATCTCTTCGTACTCTTCCCTTTTATTCCTCAATTCATCGGGTGATAGAACCTTCTGGGGGAAAGGAATCTCTTTAGGATTCATGCCTATGTGTTCACAAAACAGCTTGGACTCTTGTATAAATGCAGGTTTATTTGCTGTTATCACGATTAAGCCCCCCTAGTTACCGAATTACCTCAGTATTGCATAAGTATTTAGTAAGTTTCATAAATATTGTAAACGATCCCTAATGCTTTGTCGATAAATGTCTACATCATATGAAGATAAAATTGCATTTATCGATGGATACTGAATTAAAATATGAAAACTAGTAACAATTTGAAAAAAACTATACAATTATTGCCAAAAACCAACAATTTTCAAGGTAAGTTTGATAACATAGAACATGCGGAACGAAAGATGGTTCCTGCATGGGGGCTAAAGCAATGAGTTATAATGCGTATTTATCCGTCTTACTGATTGCTGCGACCTGTTGTTCATTAGTCATTGCCTACCTTTGTTGGAAAAGAAGAGAGCTTCCCATTGCCATCACCTATGGTTTAGGTGTGTTAACAGGCGCATTTTACACCTTCGGCTATGCCTTTGAGGTTGTTAGTACTTCGATAGAGCAAATACAGTTCTGGTTGCGCATCGAATATATCGGAATTCCATTTGGCACCATCCTGTGGTTCGTACTCGTTTTACAGTATACAGGTCGACAAAAATTTGTTAGCAAATGGATTGTTGCACTCCTCATGATTGTACCGATGATCACATTTATTTCCCATAATACGAATGAATGGCATCATTTATTTTATTCAAGTATGAGAATAGATTACTCCGAAGGCTTCCCTCTCGCTATCATGGAAAAAGGACCTCTATACAAGCTGCATGTTGCATACTCGTATTCATTTTTTGTCGTCGGTATGGGCATGTTGATCCAAATGTTCCGTAGAGCAACACCCCGAATGAAGAAACAAATCGCGTTTATGATTATTGGTTCATGGGGCCCGTTCGGCTTTACGTTGATTTATTTAAGCGGTTTCTTCTACCTGCCAATCGATATTTCCCCATTCGGTTTTTTATTCTCAGGGATCTTCTATTTATGGGGAATTTACCAATTCAATATGCTGCGATTAGCGCCCTTGGCCCTGCAGAAGGTGTTCGCCTCCATGCAGGATGCGGTTATGGTGTTTGATTTGGATAATGTCCTGACAAGTTTTAACCAGTCAGCTAAGCGTGTTATTGCAGGCATTGATCCGAATTGGATTGGGMAGCCAGCTGGTCAGGTTTTTGCTCAATATCCGGTATTGCTGGGAAGGGTTTTACAGGGTCCCTCTTTGGAAAGCAAAATCCAAATTTCGGGTCCCGCAGATCAGCGCTTTTATAATGTGCACATGTCCTATATTCATGATCATGCACAAAAGCCTGCTGGTAAAATACTCCTGTTAAGCGATGTCACAGAAATGGTGCGCTCAGAAGAGATTCTGCGTGATAACGCGAGGCAGTTAAGTGAACTGAATACCTTTAAGGACAAAATGTTTAACGTTGTTGCGCATGATATTCGCGATCCCTTGGCTGTACTCATTAATTTGATAGAAATTATGGAAGATGATATGCAGAATGGTGAGGGGGATTATGAAGAGATTGTACGTGAAATGAGCCAACAGATTCAGAATACGTTTACTCTGGTAGAAAGTTTGCTAGATTGGTTTCGGAGTCAGAGGGGCGGCATGGTTTTCAACCCTGTTGAGCGAGACTTGGCGCACACCGTACAGACAAACTTGCGCATGATGCAGGTCCGCAGTGAGAATAAGCAGCTCGAGATGATCAATGAAATTCCTATGGATACGTTCGTGTACGCAGATAAAGAAATGCTTGATCTCATTATCCGTAATCTGTTATCGAATGCGATTAAGTTTACGGCTATCGGAGGCACGATCCGGTTGCAAGTCGCTCATCAAGCGAATGCTGTGGTTGTTTCGGTGAGCGATACAGGGGAAGGTATGACCTCGGATCAGGAGAAAACGTTGTTGAAAGAGGCCTATCCGGCTTCGTCAACGGGAACTGCTGGAGAACGAGGTGTCGGACTTGGGCTTACCCTATGCAAGGAGTTCGTTCACTTAAACGGTGGGGAGATCTGGTTTAAGAGTGTACCGTTGCAAGGGACTACGTTTTATTTCACCGTGCCAACAGGGTCTTATGCGTTAACCAAAGCTAGCAGTTCATAGGGGAGGGTGGGAGAAATGAAAGTCATCCTGATTGACGACGAGAAGGCCATGCATCTCATTATGAAGCGGATGCTCGCCAAAATGCCAGACATCGAAGTTATGGGTTGTTTCTCAGTGGCGAAAGAAGCTTACGATTACTTGACCACTCATGAGGTGGATATGGTATTCGTAGATATTAGTATGCCTCGGGAAAATGGCTTGGAGTTTGCTGAGCGTGTGCGGATGAGTGGGAGAGAAACCAAAATCGTTTTTATTACCTCCCACAAGGAATACGCCTTATCTGCCTTTGATGTATATGCCTTCGACTACATCGTGAAGCCAGTTGTCCTGGAAAGATTGGTTAAAACCGTGGAGCGGGCTCGTGCGGAGATAGTTCCGGGCTTAGATAGGATTGTTACCTCATCGGAAACGCTGATCGATCCACTGACGAATCGGGAGCTGGATATTGCATTAGCCATCGTAGATGGGTTGTCCAATATGGAAATTGCCAAACGGTTCGGACTAACGGAAGGCACGGTCAAAGGACACATCAATCGCTTATATGGCAAGCTAGGCATTAAACGACGCGTACAAACCGTTGCTAGATTGAAAGAGCTGAGACTGTTGACTTAATAGGTCTAATTACATAGAAGTAAAGCGCCCATATGTGACATTTGTATGGGTTTTTCGACATTTATTTTCGTAACTATAACTTTAGTTACATCTCATTTAGGGGTGTAAAGTCTATAATTGCCAGTAGAAATAGAGTTATGACAAAAATCGATAGGAATGAGGTTGTTCCATGTTCAAACAAAATCAAGGATTAAGGAAACTAGTAATGGGAAGATTATTATCTTTTCTGCTAGTTTTAGCGGTGGTTATTTCGCCTTTTAGTACGAGTTTTTMGGCGAAGGCGTATGCTACGGGGCCAGTTCCAGCTCCAGTACTACAAAGTGCTACAGTTGGTGGAAGCAACCAAGACGTAGTTCTGACTTTTGCTTCAGATGTGTTTGATGACGCTGATGACTGGCAGTCACGGATTGAATTTAAATCGACCTACGACGGGGCATTTGTAGGCGTTGACTATTACTATGGAAACTATTGGGGCGGGGCTACGATTTCTGGAAATACGGTAACCATCCATATGAACTATAATTCATTAGTTGGTGATAAAAATCAGATTCGCATCAAAAGCGGTGCGCTTCAAGGTCAGGTTTCGGATATCATCACCGGGGAATTCACTGCAATGAATGATACGGCTCCTGCTGTTATTAAAACGGCGATTGGTAGTGACAACAAGGTAACGCTGACTTTCAACACGCCTATACCTACGGTAGCAGATAACGTATATGACCTTATTCAATTTAGAACAAATGAGGAGAATGACTATTCCTTCCTTACTGAGACTGACACGATTGATGTAGTTGGTAATCAAATGGTGATTACGTTTCCAACGCCTCTAATTGGCTATACGAGTATTAAGATAGCTTCTGGTGCTGTACAAAACACCGACGGTGTTAGCAATAATTGGATATGCAAGCAATTGGATTTAAACACGATCACTTTTGACGAGAGCAGACTTTCCAGTGGAAACGATGGAAATACACCTAACTCAGAAGTTGATCTCTATTTCAGTCAGAATGTGGTTAGTACTCTTAGTGACGCGGCGCTGAAAGCAGCCATTACTATTTCGAACGATAATGGTGTGCATTTTGCAGCATTAGGTGACGACGATACGGTTAGAGTGAGACGTAGTGGAGCGCTTCATCTTCATTTCTTCACCTCTTTAACGCCAGGTAGCAGTTATGTAGTAAAAATTGCGTCAGGTGCATTACAAAATAAGGTCGGACTTGTAGCGGGTGAACTGCTTTCAGACACAATCGTTGCTGAAGACCCTAGCATACCGACCTATCAACGGGTTGCGGTTAGTCAGGATGGTAAAACAGTTACGTTATCATTCGATAAAAGCTTGAATGAAAATGCTCCTGAATACAACTGGTGTTGGTATTTATACGATTACATATATATTAAAACAAGCGAAAATAGCTATTATCAGAGCTTGAATAACTTAGGCGGAACTGTTCAAATATCTACTGAGGATAGAACGAAATTAGTTATCACATTAGATGAAGCACTTAGAGGCGCTAAGAACAAAATTGCAATAGCTTCAGGAGTTCTAAAGGATGATTTAGGACATGGCATAGGGGGAGTTGTCACAAGATTTATCGATGTAACGGAAACTGCGCTGCCAACGTATCAGGGGTCGTCCATTGATAACCTTAATCATGACTGGTCCCTATATTTTGACAAAAATGTGAAAATCAACCCGGAATATACACTGGATGATCTCAAAGCTAACATTAAAATATATTTGAATGGCGTTGAGAATTCCTTAGATCCGTCTACCACGATTACTTTTATTGAGAATAAAGTAGTGCTTCATTTCAATCAACCTTTAGTTGACCATTATATTTATGTTTATGTACCAGAGAATGCAATTGCAGATATGTTCAATAATGTTCTGGAGGGTGAGATTACAACAGATGAGCTAACACCGAATACGCTGATTCCGCTCACATTTAACTGTGCGAATCTAATAACCTTTCATTCGGTAGCTTTAGGATTCAGTATTAACAATAATGCTGAATTGGCTGATAATACGATTGTAGGATCGGTTTCCCACTTAAAGGATTATGTGTCCTATTCGACGGATAAGGGAAGTACCTTCCAACCACTTAAGCCTGAAGACGAAGTAATCCTCTCTGCTGATGAGAGCAATGTTGTGGTGTATTTTAAGCAAGTTATCCAAGGAAATCTTCAAATCAAAATTGCGAAGAATGCACTTAAAGACACCTCGGGCGTAATCTTGACAACTGCCGTTCAAACGGGAGATCTAAACACAACGGTGTACACGCCTCAGTTAAAAGGTTCCTTTTTCAGCGATGCAGAGAGTATCCTGACATTTGAAAACAATCAAGCTTGGGTAAATAAAATTCAAAGAATTGTTCTGAACGAGTACGCAGGAAATGGTCTAGGAGTAAGGTCGGAAAGAACGTTGAAACAAGGTGACGACTATGAGATAAGTGAGGGCAAGCTTAAAATTCATCAAGGTGTTTTCGAAGAGAAATCCAAATATGAAATCAGTATTGTTTCGGATGGATTCGATGTTAGTTATTCAGGTGGTAAGAAAGCTATTAAGAGCCAAGATTCCTACTATATGGCTCCAATAGAAGTAGTTTCATCAAATGGCATGGTTACAGCTAGTGTGAATGTCGCGAAGAATAAGTCCAAAGGCGGCAAGCTGAATGTTATCTTCCAATTGATGAAGGGAGAAACGCCAATTAACATTGCTGCTCCAGGTTCCAACAATTTGAAGGGTGAAGGCACCTATGTAGCCAGCTTTAGCGCTTCCGATGCTACTGCAACGAACCACCTCTACACAGTGAGAGCTTTTATCGTAAGTGAATACAGCAATAGCCCGTCAAGCGTTGGAGCTAATTTGGCTAAGCAACTGACGGCTGGAGAATTTGATTTATTAGGTCAAAAGAACAATCCGAGTTAATTTACCTAGTTAATAAATAAATGAATAAACCACATTGAAACTGCCCATCCGGGCAGTTTCAACAGTTACAGGAAGTGAGGAACTAAACCAGTGAAACMTTTAAAGCTGATTCTAAGCTCATCCATAGCTTTATCCATTGCACTAGCAAGTACAGCCATAGCGCCTATATCTGCACTAGCAAACCCAGTGTCACAAGTCACCATCGCGCCAATTACAGCGATAACCCTAGGCGGAACAGTAACGATTTCCGGTACATCCGTGAATGCGGAAGTTATCTTGAAGGTGATTGGTCCAACGGGAAGTGTGTTCTTCTTCGATACTCCTAAGGTGACGAATGGCACTTTCACCGACTCGTTCATTGTGGGCACCAGCGAACTGGCAGGGACATATAAAGTGGTTGCGGGATATGGAGATACGGTAGATACCGAAGAATTTATTGTTAAAGCGCCACCAGTCGTTGTTGGCGGTGGCGGCGGCGGCGTAACACCTAGCAACACGGTAACGCCTAACAAAGTCGAAATCAATCCCGACGCCGTTAAATCGAACAAAGTGACAGGTCCTGACGGAAAGTCGACGACAACCGTGACGATTGATAACAAATTTTTAGGTGATGCATTTGTGCAGCTTAAAGATCAAGTTAAGACCGAAGAAAAACAAATCATTGCAATCAAAATCAATGCGGTTGAAGCAAATGGAAAGACAACGATTGATATTCCAGCTTCTGTACTTGTAGAAGGTATGAAAAATGCCCCTGATGCTCTAATCCGCATTTATTCCGGTAAGGAATCTTACCTACTTCCTCTATCCGTGCTAGATCTCGCAAACCTTGCTAAATCCCTAGGTACGGACAGTTCAAGTGTGATTCTTCACCTTAATATATCGGTGATGGGGACGGACATTGAGAAGAAGATTCAAGAGAGTGCGGCAGAAGAAGGTGCTACCTCGTTAGGGCATTCTGTTGATTTCAGTATTACAGCTGAGAGTAACAATAAAAAGGTCGATGTGAACAACTTCGGCAGCGTCTACGTGGAGAGACAAATTGTGTATTCAGGAACAATTAAGCCTGAAAATGCAACGGGTGTCCTGTATGATCCAATTACGKGGGATATTTCTTTCGTACCTACCGTGTTCACAGTCAATTCGGATGGAACAACAGATGCGAATATCAAAAGAAACGGAAACAGTATTTATTCTGTGATCACATCGTTCAAATCGTTTGATGACATCAAAGGACATTGGGCGAAATCCGACATCGAATTACTGGCTTCCAAGCTAGTTGTTAGCGGTGCAACGGATACGGGCTTTGCTCCGGAAGCGAATATCACTCGTGCTGAGTTTGCAACGTTGCTCGTACGTGCGCTGGCTTTAACGTCGAATACAGGAGCAGCCTCATTCAATGATGTGGGTGCAACGGATTGGTTCGCAGGTGCCGTTGGTGCTGCTGTGAAGGCTAAGCTAGTCAGTGGTTTTGAAGATGGCTCATTCCAGCCTAACGCACCAATCACCCGTGAGCAAATGGCCGTAATGGTAGCTAAAGCATTGAGCGCAGCTGGCAAAACAGTTGAAGGCCAAGGGGAATTGTTGAACAAATTTAATGACAATACAGAAATTAGCAGTTGGGCGAAAGCATCGGTTTCACAAACCGTGAAAGCTGGGATTATTTCCGGTATGACGGATAGCACATTCGTACCATCAGCAAATGCTAGCCGCGCACAAGCCGTTGTTATGTTGAAGCGATTGATGCAATATGTAAATTTCATTAACTAATCAGACATAGCAAAAAGGTCATCTTCGCAGATGACCCTTTTTGTCGTTCTATTTTACCCTTATGCCGCTTTTTCTACATTTGGTTCTTCGGCTGGGGTAGTCTTTCTAATAAAGAAGGCCAGCACCAGCGCGGCGAGCGTCATCCATGTTGCAATTTCAAAGGAGAAATTGATCCCATATACCGTGGCATGGTGCGTAACGTCGGCCATAGCTGCCGCGTCTTTTGGATCGATTTTGCCTGCTACAACAAGGTCTTTCGCGTGGGAAGTTGCTGTGTTCGTCATAATTGTAACCAGAAGTGCTGTCCCCAGCGCACCGGCGACATTCCGCAGTGTCTGGGACATAGCAGAACCATGCGCGTTCAGACGTCTTGGCAATTGATTCAAGCCCGCTGTTTGAATGGGCATCATCAGCATGGACATCCCGAACATCCGAAGCGTGTAGATCAACATGAGATGGGAGTACGTAGAATCAACTGTAAGGTGACTGAATTCGTAAGTTGTAATCGTTGTAATCGTCAATCCGATGACCGCGAGCCAACGTCCTCCGATTTTGTCGAAAATAATACCCGTTACAGGGGACATGATACCCATCAGGATGGCACCAGGCAGAAGCAGAAGTCCAGAATCCAAAGGTGAGAATCCACGGATATTTTGCAAGAAGATCGGCAGCAAGACCATTGCAGAAAACATCGCCATCGTAATGATGACATTAATAACAGTAGTTAAGGAAAACATGCTGTATTTGAACACGCGAAGCTCGAGAAGCGGTTTCTCTATTGTAAGCTCACGCCATATGAACAGAAGCAAGGCTACCGCCCCAATAATTAAGCAACTAACAACAGTGGCGCTGCCCCAACCATCAGATCCAGCATCACTAAATCCGTACAACAAACCACCGAAGCCAAGAGTAGAGAAAATAACGCCAAGGATATCGAATTTGGGTGTAGACGTTTTGATCACATTTTTCATGGAAAAAGCGCCGAAAATCAGTGCAAATAAGGATAATGGCAAAATAATATAGAACAGAACACGCCAAGAATGATGCTCAACGACCCAACCAGACAATGTCGGACCAATTGCAGGTGCACAGATCATGGCAAGACCCATAAGGCCCATGGCTTTTCCACGTTCCGCAACAGGGAAAATTGTTAGGAACACGATCGTCATCAGCGGCATGAGAATACCAGCACCAATCGCCTGAACGAGACGCCCAGTCAATAAAAGGCTAAAGCCTGGGGAGAAAGCACAAATGATGGTGCCTAGTGCGAAAAATCCGGATGCCGCTAAGAATAGCTTTCGCGTCGTAAAGCGAGAAATTAGAAAGGCACTGATCGGGACGAGAACACCGTTCGCGAGCATATACCCATTGATCAACCATTGAATGGTGTTTTCATTGACATCTAAATCCTTCATCATGCTCGGCAAAGCAACATTTAGCAAGGTTTGAGCTAATAGGGCAACAAAAGCCGCGATTAGCAGGGAGGCAACAATCGGGCCCCTTCGTAGGGTGTTCGTGACAGCATTACTCATAGGTAGAATCTTCCTCCAGTTGTTGGTGCAGAATGCGCACAATTTTTTGATGAATACGAAGCAAACTGTCGATTTCTTCATCCGACATTTGCAGGAGTGGGGCTAAGCGTTCCACTTGACTTTCTCGCATACGTTGAAGCAACAACTCGCCCTTGTCTAGCAGCTTAAGGGTGACTGACCGGCGATCAGTGCTTGATTGTTCACGCGATACGAGCTGATCTCTAACCATGCGATCGATAATACCACTTGTCGTGCTTTTGCCCAATTGAATGCATTCAGCCAGCTCCGATAAGGTGATGCCAGGTTTCTCTCCTAGCTTTCGCAAGACAAAGGACTGAATCGGTGTAACATTTAAATGCTGCGAAGCTTTATTCATCACGTGATGAAAGGCCTTTTTGACCTCACGAGCGGATTGAATGATTTCGAGTGTACGCTTTTGTTGCTGATCGTCCATATGGAGTCATTCCTTCGATTAAATTTCGCATGCGAATAATTCGTATACGAACTATTATAGGAGCATTAGTAAAGTGCTGTCAAACTGATAAATTTGGTTGTTTGTCCTAGTTTGTGCAGATAGATGAACACCATTCAGTTCCTCTAGAATGAAAAAAAGCCCATATCAAAGCGCAGGAGCGCTCAGAAACGGGCACTAGAAGTTTAAATATCCAACCTACAACTGACTCCGCCGCACGCCTGCGTAGGCCATAAGAACCCCGAGCGCGAAGCACAGTAAGGCTGCCATTACGTATTTTCCATAACCATTCTCGACAGAGATGTTATTGACAATGACCATCGTAGCGTTAGATAGCAGGAATGAACTCACGATTAAGGCAGGCATTGTCTTCCGAATCATGCCGAAATAGAGCGGAATCAGTGACACGCTCCCACATGCAAAAGCGAAGATCAGTATGCGAATCGCTTCTTTCATAAGCCGATCATGGGTCAGCGTTTCGATAATGTAATGGTTATGTGAATTGAAAAATAGGAGCGAGAGCAACACGAAAACATTGTTGAATAGCACCGTAGCGAAGGTCCAAACTCCGATAATGATCAATTTGGCCAAGAAGATCTGATTACGAGGCACGGGGTAGGTGAAAAGAAGGGTAATCGTCTTATTCCGATACTCATCAATGACCATTCGGGACATCAGTACGGAAGCGAAAATGATGAAGGTAATCCCGGCATAGTTCATGATGCTCTCGAAAGCCCGGTCATAGCTTCTGATTTCATTATTCGGTACGTCGCTGCCTATGACCCAGAGCGCTACCACCAGATTGGTGATCACGGCGCTAAGTATAAGCCCCCGCCACTTCGTTTTCTTCAGTTCCAGCTTAATGAGCTTCCATAGCATCACGGTTCCCTCCTTCGATGACCCCGTGGAAATAGTCTTCGAGCGAGCGGGTCTTTTTGTTCAGCGCCTCGACGCCAATCTCATGTTGCACAAGTAAGCGATTCAGCTCTACAGGTGCAAGGCGGGGATCATAGATGCGTATGGTGCTGCTATCCATAATTTTATAATTAACGATAGCCAGCTTATCTTCCAGGACAAGCACAGCCCGCGGCACATCCGTCACGACAATCTCTGTATACTCGTTATGTCTTCCACGAACTTGTTCCATGGATACCTCTTCGAATAGCTTGCCATGGTTGATGACGCCGATCGTATCAGCCAATTGCTCAATTTCCTGTAAAATATGGCTAGAAATAAGCAGCGTCATGCCAAATTCCTTGCTTAACATGCGAAATAGATCGCGGATTTCACGAATCCCCGATGGATCCATGCCATTCACAGGCTCATCGAGGATGAGCAGTTCGGGCTTCGTGCAGATGGCTCGGCCAATGCCAAGACGCTGCTTCATACCAAGTGAGAAATTCCTCACGGGTTTATTGCCAATGTCGGACAGTCCAACGAGATCTAGTGTTTCATGTATAGCATTTTTATCGTAATAGCCCATATATTCGCAGTGCAGCTCCAGATTAGCGCATGCTGTTAGATGGTCATAGAAGATCGGATACTCAATAATGCTGCCCATCCGTTTCATCGTTTCGTATGAGTGGGGGGTTAGTGGAGCCCCGAATAGTTCAATTTCCCCGCTGGTTGGCTCGATTAGATTCGTAAGCATACGCATGACCGTTGTTTTGCCCGCACCATTCGGGCCGAGAAAACCGTAGATCTCGCCACGACGAACGCGCATGTTGACACCGGAGACAACTTCGGTCTTTTTATACCTTTTAGTCAATTGCTTCGTTTGAAGAATAAGGCTCATCACATAAGATTCCTTTCAAAAGCGGATTGTGGGAAAACGGACCGTAAACACGGTCTTCTCATGGGGAATACTGTCCAGGGAAATACTCCCTTCCATGAGTTCAACTAACCGCTTTGTAATCGTGAGGCCTAAGCCGCTGCCCTGATAGGTCTGGTTCCTGGAATCCTCCAGCGTGTAAAGGCGCTCGAAGACATTCAGGCGATCACGCTCGTCAATACCTTTGCCTTGATCCCACACCTCGATATAGACGCTAGTCTCATCTTGTCGCAGCGTGATGCCAATCACACCGCCATCGTTTCCATAACGGATTGCGTTGGACAGTAGATTTTGCAGCACCCGTCCGAGAGCTTCCGAATTGCCATAGGCATAGATAGGCGCTTCGGGTATTGCGACATCGACTTCGAGACCTTGGGACTCAATTAATTCATAGTAGAAAAGAATACCGTTCCGGCAAGCCTCACTCAGATTGATTTTGGATAAAGGAACAGGTCGATCACCTGATTCTAAACGTGCCAGATCGAAAAACTGATTCGTCAKATTGAGGATGTCGAGTGTTCTTTCGTGAACTTTGAGGGAGAGTCGCTTCCGCTCCTCCTCGCTGGCAGCGTGGTCATGCACGAGTGTTTCTGTCAGCCCAAGGACCACCGTAAGCGGAGTTTTCAAGTCATGGGACATGTTGGCGACCATTTTTTTGATCGCATTTTCCTTACGTGTATAGTCGGCTTCCACTTTGCGATTTGCATCGAGGAGTCGGTTTATGACAATGAGTAAGTGTTGAAGCTGTGTGGAATCGGTATGGAGATGAACCTTCTCAGAGGATCTCTGGTTGATAATATCGGTTAGCTTCGAATGCAAATAGCGGAGATGACGTGATTGGTCGAATCTGATCTTCCATTGAACTAGGGTAAGTATCCCAAGAAGGATACACAGGCTGGGCCACACAACATGCATATCAGAAATCCCCCATTTTGTAACCAATCCCCCATACGGTCTTGATGTACCGCGGATGCGCAGGATCGTCCTCAATCTTCTCCCGTAAGCGGGAAATATGGACCTGGATCGCATTCACATCGTCATAATAAGCGTCATTCCATACCGAGCGATAGATTTGCTCCTTGGAGAAGGCACGTTTGGGATGAGACATCAACAGTTTTAAAATAAGAAGCTCCTTCGCCGTGAGGTTGAGGGGCGCGTCATTTTTGGTCACGAGATGTTCATCAGGATGAAGCGTCAGCTCATGAATGCGCAAGAAAGGCTGCTCCGCCTGTGCAGAAGGACTGGCATATTGGGAAGCTCGCCGCAGAATCGCTTTTACACGTGCCG
Source organism: Paenibacillus sp. 01T442 (assembly GCF_056398345.1). Lineage (NCBI taxonomy): Bacteria > Bacillati > Bacillota > Bacilli > Caryophanales > Paenibacillaceae > Paenibacillus > Paenibacillus sp. 01T442. The sequence continues at coordinate 18,133 of NZ_JBFTPF010000032.1, read as the reverse complement.
ACAACTCAATAAGGGAGAATGGCTTCGCCAAGTAGTCATCCGCTCCAAAGCCGAGACCCAATGCTTTCTCGACATCGCTATCCTTCGCGGACAAAATGAGAACAGGCACAGTACTTCCGCTTCGTACCCTGCGCAGCACCTCCATGCCGTCGACCCCAGGCAGCATCAGATCCAGCAAAATCAGATCAAAAGCTTCCTCGGCAAAGAGCCGCAGCGCCGCCTCCCCATCAGGGGCATGTCGAACGGTGAGACTCTCTTTGGTTAAATGGCCCAGGACCATTTCAGCAATTGCCGGGTCATCTTCTACAAGCAAAATGTGATTAGGCATGTCATTTCCACCTTTATGTCATATGCTTCCAGTATACTGCTTTGTCCGCTCATAATGAAACGGCCGCAACCTTAAATTGAAACATCACGCTTTGCGAATACATACCAAGCTAGAGCGAGGAATAACAGCTGATAGCAGGCCAACATGATCAATGAAAAAGATAAAGACATGCTGGCCATAAGCGGCCTGCCGTCCACATAACTCAGCAAATTCGTGTTGGCGAAAATCAGAAATTTGGACCATTCAAATTGTTTTAGAACGTAGGCTAATTGCCCGCTGGTTAATAAGAAAAACAAGGATATCCCGATGGCCATGGAACTTGCACGAAATACAGATGAGAACATAAAGGCAAGAGTAACCATGACAATCATTTCGATGCCGCTGTAGCCAATAGCTTTCCAGGAGTAAGCCGCATTGGAGAACGCAGCACCAGCATGAAGCTCGGAAGCACCATCAAATCCGAAAAAGATGCCACCTGTAAGAAAAGTGGTCAATAAAAGCAATAGCATTAGACCCAACCCGAACAATAGCACGGTCGCGAACTTGGAAAGTAAGATCGTGGAACGGCTGAAGGGACGGATCAGCAGTAGTTTGATCGTACCGCCGGAGAATTCGGACGCTACGATGCCCGCGGCAACGATAATCGTAAACAAAGTGACAATATCCATGAGATTTGGAATGGCGGAAAGGCACAAATCTAAGAACTCCCACACATTGTTCACGGCGAGCTCCTCTTGGTTTGCATATTTACAGAGAAGGGCTACCGCGATAACGAGTATCGGAACGAAGGCAATCATCACCCAGGTTCCGATTTTGGTGAAGATCTTAATGCCTTCATTTTGCACGAGTTTGGTGAAATTAAGCATAGTGAGCAACCTCCGTGAGCTCGATATATTTCTCTTCAAGTGTTTTTGCATTCGTCTTATTCTGAAAATCTGCAAGTGCGAAGGTCGTTCGCAAACGCCCTTCGGTAACGATGCCGAAGCGGTCGCACATTTGCTCCATTTCGGCGAGCAGATGAGAGGACACCATGACCGCGATGCCTTCTTCAGCGGCCAGCTTGCGGACGAGCTGGCGCATTTCACGAATGCCTGCGGGATCAAGGCCGTTGGTCGGCTCATCGAGGATGAGCACGGCGGGCTTATGGAGCAGGGCTTGGGCGATGCCTAGTCGCTGGCGCATGCCGAGCGAGTAGGTCTTCACCTTCTCGTGAATGCGGGCTGTGAGCCCGACTAGCTGCACGATCTGGTCGATCCGGCTCTGCGGGAGATTGCCGACCATGCGAGCGAATTGCTTCAGATTTTGCATCCCGGTGAGATGCTTGTAGAGCTCGGGATTCTCGATAATCGCGCCGACATGCCGAATCGCCTCCCGGAAGCTGGTGCGAATGCTGTAGCCGTTAATCGCGACATCGCCGTCGCTCATGCCGATGAGGCCGACTATCATGCGGATGGTTGTCGTTTTGCCAGCGCCATTGGGCCCGAGGAATCCGAATACCTCACCAGGAAAAAGCTCAAAACTGATCTGATCTACGATGTTCTTATGTCGAATCCGCTTCGTCAGATTACGTACTTCGACAACGGGTTGCATGCTCAACTTGTTCATATGCGTTACCTCCAATAAGTTTCATACGCTTATCTTACTAGACACATCATGCAGGACTCTTTCCTAAACCTTACGAAAGTCTTTCGATGTGGAGGGGAGTAGGAGGGGGGACTCTCTGGTGTCCGCTGTCGATTCCGCCAAGGACTTACTGAAGACTCTTCGAAAGCTCCCCCCAACGCAACTTAATGGAAAATATACAGCTAATTCTGCTGATTTCAGCCCGATTCGGCGATTTACTGGAAAACCTACAGCTAATTCGATCACTTATACGCCATTGAGCTGGATATAGAGGAATTAGCTGCATGAAATCCATCTAATCATCCATTCGAGGCTACAGGGGCGAAAATAGATGGAGGTTTTCCAGCTAATCAGTAATTAGCTACTCTTCTCGTATCCAAATCCACGGCCACACGCTAACCTTCACCTTCGCATCCCAATCCACAAATAGGCTCCTTGTCTTCACAGGTTAGTCCCTAAACGTTCCTCCCCGTGGCAAACCCTGCATGTGCATGCCCCACCGGGTTCATACTAACCAGAAAGCGTTCCTCCTAGCGGTAGCGGACGAATGCGCTGATGAGGAGGTGCCACCATGCGAAATAAAGGCTGGACACTCGGTCTGCTGGGCTTATTTCTTGTTTTTTGCTATGTGATGCTTCAATTTCTCATCTCCACGATGCATATTGGCCAGCTTGTCGGACAGATGGAGCCGCATAGCGAGGCCGAGAAGCCGCCGTCCAAACACATTGTGCTCATCGCCCAAGAGCTGGACAACCCATTCTGGCGAACGGTGGAGAAGGGCGCGAGCGAAGCCGCTGCAAGCCGTGGTATGAAGATTGATTACTTAGGTCCAATTCGTATCAATCCAGCTGAGCAAAAGAGCCTGCTGGAGAAGTCGATAGCAGCTAAGCCGGATGCTCTTCTTATACAAGGGATCAAAGAGCCGCAGTATGATAGGTTGATCAGCCAAGCGATCGATCAAGGCATTCCTGTGATTACGTTAGATGCGGATGAACCAGAAAGCCGAAGATTGACCTATGTGGGCACGGATAATCGAGAAGCGGGTAGACGGATGGGGGAGCTCGTAGCGAGAGCCGCAGTCGGCAAGGGGCGAATCGGCGTCATTATCGGAAGTGAGCAGGCGGAGAATCAGCAGCAGCGTTTGGAAGGATTCCGTGCTGCTATTGCTAGTACGCCTCAATTTGAAATAATAGATATCCGCGCATCGAATATCTCCCGCATTCAGGCAGCGAAACAGGCGGAAGCGATGCTCAAGCAATATCCCGCCATCCAGACGATGGTGGGCTTTAGTGCCTTAGATGCGGCAGGCATCGTGGAAGGGGTGAAAGCAGCGCATAGAGATGGCATGCTTGTGTTCGGCTTCGACGATATCGCAGCGACAAGGCAGGGGATCACAGAAGGAGCCATCAAGGCTTCCATTGTGCAGCAACCGCATGAAATTGGTGCGGTAGCTGTACAGCTGCTAGCTTCTCATTTCCTAGGTGGCAAGTTACCTCAACAGCATGTTACAGGCACCTACATCCTCGATGCGACGACGCTTACGCCTGCGAGTTCACCGTGAACATACGCCGCATGCTGTTTATCGTGCTGCCTGCGCTGTTTATTTTGAATAACGCGGTCGCGTATTTCATCTTTCATAGTGGCAGATCCGTACAGGAAAGCTATAATGTCATGCTTGATCGGGTATTGTTATATAAGCAAATTGACGGGCAAACGCAGGATAATCTCCGTGCCATGAACGGCTACATCGTGGACCGAAGCGAAGACAGCCGGTTGGCTTTCTTGCATCAGAAAGAAGGGCTGCAGGCACTGCAGCGGAAATTAGCTTCACAGAACACGATGCCAGCGACCGACCTCACGTTCCGCAGCTATACCCATATGGTCGACACCTTCATGGCACAAGAAGCGGGCGTGATCCAAGCAGCCAGCAGCCCAGATTCCTTAGCGTATACAGCCTTTTATGAACAAGCAGAGCGGACAGCGGCATTCATACAGGTGGAAGGCTACCAGCTGATTGATTTGGAGTTGAGCTACTATCAGCCGCTCTATCGGCAAATTTTGGTCCAAACGGAGGGGATGAATCAGTGGGGTGTCGTTATTTTCATCCTGACTACCTTGATCAGTATCGTGCTGGCCTATCGCATTTCACTTGGTATCTCGCGCCCAATCAGACAGCTAGCACACGTGGCGCAGCGAATGTCGAACGGCGATCTGCATGCGCCCATCCCCCAATTGCCTGCAGAGCATGAGTTTGGTGTGTTAGCGCGAGCTTTTGAACATATGCAGGATAATCTCAAAGCGCTTATTGTGAAGGAAACGGAAGGGTTGGAGAAGGACAAGCAGTTGAAAGAAATGGAGCTCGAGGTGTTGCAAAATCAAATGAACCCGCACTTTCTTTTCAATTCCTTGAATGTGCTGTCCAAGCTTGCCCTGTTGGAGGGCGCTGAGCAGACGAGTGATTTGACGGTTACAATGTCGAATCTGCTACGCTATAATTTGCGAAAACTAGATCGTCCTGTGCGGCTTAGGGATGAGGTGGAGCATGCCAAACAATATTTCACCATTCAGCAAGCTCGGTTCCGCAATCGCATTCAGTTTGTGATGGAGATTGACGAGGGCGGATTGGACGTTCCCGTACCGATGCTTACGCTGCAGCCTATACTCGAAAATGTGTTCGTCCACGGCATCGAGGGGATGGAAGAAGGAGCTGTCATCCAGCTCACGATTACACAAGGGAGCGGTGAAACGCTAGTCGCGATCTCGGATAATGGGGTAGGGATGAGCGCGGAGATCCGCGAAGCGCTGCTTGATGTGGATGGGGAACCTCAGGCTTCCCGCGCCAATGGCCAGTCAACAGGTTTAGGGACACGAAATGTGTTCAAACGATTAGCTTTATTTTATGGGCAAAAGGATCTCGTCCGCATTCAAAGTGATCCTGGCCGAGGGACGAAAGTCCTCTTGCGGCTGCCTGCTGAAGGAAAGGAGGTTGGAGATGTATCGCTTACTGATCGCCGATGATGAAGCGTTAGAGAGAGAAGGCATTCAATGGATCGTGGGCCGCATGATGCCAGATACATTCGAGGTCATTCATGCGGAGAATGGCCGCATTGCGATTCAAAAAGCGGACGAGCACCGCCCCCACATCATCCTTATGGACATCCGAATGCCGGGTATTCAGGGGTTGGAAGCATTAAGAGAAATCAAAGCGGGACATCCTCAGACGAAAATGGTGCTAGTAACCGCCTACGAGCAATTCGAGTATGCCAGAGAGGCCCTTTCCTTAGGGGTCAAGGACTATCTAGTCAAACCTGCCAAACGGGATCAGATTGTTGAGCTCCTGCAGCGCTTAGTTGCGGAAATTGAGCAAGAAGGGCGGAAGCGGGAGGGTGAGCTCGCGATGCGGGATAACTATTTTCAGCTGCTTCCGTTGGCCGAGACTGAAATGGCGCTAGTCATTATGTCCGATCCTGTGAATGAAACCGATGCCGGGTATTTGGCGGATATTTTGGAGATATCCACGGAACAGGGATGTGCACTAGTCCTTGCTCTGCCAGAGCTTGGGCCTATATCCGACAAGGAAGTCGGCACCGCGAAGAAGAAAATCTACGAAACCGTCAAAACTTTCACAAAAGGTTATCTCAAGAATCGCGTCGGATGTGTAGTCAGCTCGATGGTGCATTGGCATATGGCCATATTTCTCGTGGACCGTGCTCCGTTGACTGCTGAGGTTCTGCGGGAAGAAGCTGCATCCTTAGGCGCGAAGCTCGCGGAGCATCTGCGTCAGGCACGCGGCATTGACGTGAATATCGGCATCGGTTCGATTCGGTATGAGTTGGAGGGAATCCGGACGTCCTACTTTGAAGCCGTATTTGCAGCGACGTATGATAAAAAGTGGGGCAACTTGCGGTCCTTCGAGGAACTGAAAGGGCTCCCTGCGGAAGGGCAACGAGGCTTGGTCGAACCGCGTACTGCCGACAATGCATCAGAGCGCACCTACGTGGAGCTAGCCATTCGGCGAATCCGTGAGGAGCGTGAACAGCAAACATGGACGGTGCTAGATCGCGCGCTGACTTACATTCATGAGAAGCTTCAGGAGGACATTTCACTCGAGGATGTTGCTGAGCTTGTTCACTTGAATCCCCATTATTTTAGCAAAGTGTTCAAACAGCAAACTGGCGAGACTTTCATCGATTATGTGACACGGCTGCGCATTGAGAGGGCCAAGGAGCTTATTAGCGAGGGTCATCTTAGCCTGAAGGAAGTTTGCTATTTGGTCGGATATAAAGATCCGAATTATTTCAGCCGCGTGTTCAAAAAGGTAACAGGTGTCACCCCGACGGAGTACCGTACGGGGCTATAAGGAAAAATAGCCCATGCTGGGCAAGGACTATTTTGCTATTTCCGGACAATATTGTGCTAGCCGGAGGCCGGGGAGAGGCGTGAGTTTGCGACGGATTATTTTTATGCTGGTATATCACAAATTAGTGCAGGGAATGGTTCCCCAGCTGTCAGAAAACCCATGCTATAATGAGTCTCGCTTCACACAAAATGTAAGATTAAAGACTCGCATGAAGATGCGGCAGACGTCAGGAGGGAACATCATTGTGAGTGTACACATAGACAATTCAAATCAACAAGTTAGCATAAAATTCGTCACGCTTGTCTCCATCGTTGCTGCGCTCGGCGGGCTTCTGTTTGGCTTCGATACGGCTGTTGTATCGGGAGCGGTTGGTTTCATGAAAGAACGCTTTACGCTTAGCGAAGTAGAGGTAGGCTGGGCGGTTTCCAGCTTAATTATTGGGTGCATCGTGGGTGCAGCAGCATCCGGCGTCCTGAGTGATCGTTTCGGTCGGAAAAAGGTGCTCATTGCAGCGGCGCTGCTATTCATTATTGGCTCCATTGGATCTGCGATCCCGGATACATTCACGGGGTATATTATTGCGCGTATCATTGGCGGACTCGGCATTGGGATCACCTCAACGCTTTGCCCGCTGTATAACGCGGAGATCGCACCTGCAAAATATCGCGGCCGACTGGTCGCATTGAACCAATTTGCTACGGTAACAGGGATTTTCCTCGTTTATTTCATCAATACCAGCATTGCGAATCATTCCGATGAGGCTTGGAATATTGCGTCGGGTTGGCGTTGGATGTTTGGTTTTGGGGCATTCCCTGGCTTAGTGTTCTTAGCGCTGCTATTCTTCGTACCCGAAAGCCCAAGATGGTTGATCAAGCAAGGAAGAGCTGCCGAGTCACTTCCGATCCTGCTGCGCATTCATGGGGAAGAACTGGCCAAAAAAGAAGTGATGGAGATCAAGGAATCTTTTAAACAAGAAAATGGTTCCATTCGCCAACTGTTCAGCCCAGCGCTGCGGCTTGCGTTAATCGTCGGTGTGGGCTTGGCCATTCTCCAGCAAGTGACGGGCATCAATGCCGTTATGTACTACGCGCCTGAGATTTTCAAACAAACGGGTACAGGGACGAATGCTGCGCTGACGCAGACAATTCTAGTCGGATTAATCAACTTTCTCTTCACGATCCTTGCGATATGGCTCATCGATAAAGTGGGCCGGAAGGTGCTGCTGCTGGTCGGTTCGGCTTCCATGACGATCTGCTTGGCGGTGATTGGTATTGCGTTCCACACGGGTCACACATCAGGTAATCTTGTACTCGTCTTTATCCTACTTTATGTAGCTTCCTTTGCGGTGTCCTTAGGGCCTGTTGTATGGGTGATCATGTCCGAAATTTTCCCGAATCGTATTCGCGGCAAAGCAACAGCTATCGCTTCGATGGCGCTGTGGATCGCAGATTATGTGGTCTCGCAGACGTTCCCTCCACTGCTTAGCTCTGCTGGTCCTGCGATAACCTTCTGGATCTTTGGCATCCTTTCCTTGGTGACGTTCGTCTTCACCATGCGCGTTGTGCCTGAAACGAAGGGCAGATCTCTGGAAGAAATCGAGTCCCTTTGGTCCGCGAAAAAAGCTTAAAAGCATGATCAGAAAGGCCGGGGCCCTAAACTCGGCTTTTTTGCTATGTATGCGAAGGAACCTCCCCCACACTCGTCGCTATTTCTTGATTTAAACCCGTATCTACAGGTAAGATGAAGCTAGGACAATTGGATGTACTTGCTAATCGGACAAAATAGAGGAGGCATCGTATGATAGCTGATCTTCAACCCGCTCAAGGTGGATATGTGGCACGTTATGAGCGTCATTGGCAGCATGATGTGAAGGAAGTCTGGTCATGGTTGACGGAAAATGACAAGCTCACGCAGTGGTTTCCCGAATTAGAGGTAGGTGAACTCCGTGAAGGCGGCATGATAAAGTTCAATATGCCTGACGGGACGGTTATTCCTATGGACATTCTGGGGTTTAGCCAAGACCAGGTGTTGGCTTTTACATGGGATAAGGATCGTGTTCGTTTCGAGCTTCATGCAGAGTCAGACGATGGATGTCATCTCGTGTTCAGTGAGTACTTACATCAAATAACGGAACACACGCCAAGAGATTTGGCTGGGTGGCACGTGTGTTTAGATGTGATTGAGGCGTTACTAGAGGGTAGAACGATTGCCGCACGTAAGGATATGTGGAATGGCTGGTATGTGAAATATAAGCAGCTGACAGACGCAGTTCTGACGAATCAGGCGTAATGCATACATAGATATGGGGATAACGGAGGCGAAATCATGAAGGCATTATTTATTGGCGGCACGGGGACCATCAGCTCGGCGATTACGAAACAACTGCTAGCCACAGGTTGTGAGCTATATTTGTTGAACCGAGGCACGCGCAATGCGGACTTGCCAGAAGGTGCGCATATCCTGCAGGCGGACATTAACGACGAGGAGCGTGTGGCGAAGCTGATCGCGGACTTATCGTTCGATGTGGTCGCGGATTTTATCGCGTTCGAGCCGTCCCAGTTGGAGCGGGATTACCGACTTTTCCAAGGCAAAACAAAGCAATTCATCTTCATCAGCTCGGCTTCCGCGTATCAGACACCTTTATCCGATTATCGGATCACGGAAGGAACGCCATTATCCAACCCCTTATGGGCATACTCCAGAAATAAAATCGCCTGTGAAGAGTATTTAGTTAAACAATACCGGGAGCAAGGCTTCCCGATCACAATTATTCGGCCGAGCCATACGTATGATGAGCGCTCCATCCCTCTTGGTGTACATGGTACGAAGGGGAGCTGGCAGGTAGCCAAGCGCATGCTGGACAATAAGCCCGTGATCATTCACGGTGACGGAACGTCTTTGTGGACGATGACGCACAACAGCGATTTTGCCAAAGGCTTCATCGGTCTCATGGGCAATCTCCATGCAATTGGGGAATCTGTCCATATCACATCGGATGAGTCATTGACGTGGAATCAGATCTATGAAGCCATCGCTGATGCGCTCGGCGTGAAACTTCACGCGGTGCATGTGGCGTCTGAGTTCCTGGATGCTTGCAGCGCTCAGGACTATCGTGGAGGCTTGCTTGGCGATAAGGCGAACTCCGTTGTTTTCGACAACACGAAGTTGAAGCGGCTCGTGCCTGAATTCGTGGCTACAACGCGATTTGATCAAGGTATGAAGCGGACGATCGCGAATATCTTGGCTAATCCTGAGCTGCAGCGGGAAGATCCGGAATTCGATGCATGGTGCGACAAGGTAATTGGAGCGTTAGAGTCGGCGAAGAAAGCGATTCTCGGGTAAAAGAAGAGGCACCCTGAGGGTGCCTTTTTATATGTTATGGGGTTTGGGTCAGCGATGCTTACCCAATATGTGCGCCTAGGAAATCACACTTCACGTGATTTCCCGCCCACCGTTCGCTGCATCTGCCCACCGCTCCCACCCGACTAAATGGAAAACATACAGTTAAATCTTGCGAATTCTTCCGAAATCAACGATTAGATGGAAAAAAATGTAGTTAAATCATCCGTTTTCATCAATTTCCTCTCGAATTCTTGAAATTAGATGGAGAATTTCCAGTTATTTTACTGAAAGACGAATAAGAGTTGAAATTAGCTGTATAAATTACAGTTAATCTTATTGTTCGGCCGAAGGATGCCAGCAAGGATGGGTTCAAGGAGGCTGCTGTATACAAAAAGGGACGTACTTCTCAAAGTACAGTCCCTTTTTTTGGCTTAAACCAGAATATCCAACGTGCCGTTGGGATTCGTGTTCACTTTCTTACTGGCAGCGTTGCTCAGGCCGGAAGGGTCGTTCGAGTTCCTAGTGCCGGAATCGTGTTGACTAGAGCTACCGCTGCTGGATTTCGAGCTCGTCTGCGCGATTTGCTGATCAATTTGCTGGATCTGTTGCTGGATGAGCTGCACTTTGCGCTCTTTCGTCTTCTGCTCATCCTTGCTCTGCTGTTCCTTCGTTAGTTCGGTTTGCAGCTTGGCTTTTTGTTTCTCAAGGGCAGCTGAGTCCGTAGAGCTGGAGGTGAAGGAGTACGTGCTGCTACTGGACGTGGTTGATGAAATGGAAATCGACATGGTGATCTTAGCTCACCTTTCTAGCTTCAATTTGGACATGTTGAAAAGCCCATAGGCGATTATGACATGCCAAATTGAGGAAACGCTGAAGGCTCACTGAGGATTTGCTTAAAATTGGAGATCGAGAGAGGCAAGCAGAAACTTGCTCACCTTATTCGAAGTGGAATCCGTATAATGGATATATAAGGATATGTGTTTGAAAGGCGGATAGCAATGTCGAATTTGATTAGAATCGGACTCTTTTCCAAAATCGCACAGGTGACCATACGCACTCTGCGACATTATGATGAACGCGGCTTACTAAAGCCTGCTTATATCGACATCGCGACAAGCTATCGGTATTACACGTATGAACAGCTCACTCGAATTCATCATATCGTGGTGCTGAAGGAGACGGGGTTCTCGTTAGATGAGATCGCGACGATGATCGATCAAGCACTCACAATGGACGACATGAAGCAGATGATGCACAAGAAGAAAGCGGAACTAGCGAATCAAATAGAGGAAGCAACACAACAAATGGCGCGTATCGAGTCTAGATTGCATCAACTAGAACGACTTGGTGAGAAGCCTGCCTATGAGGTTGGGATTAAGCAGGTACCAGCTCTTTATATGGCTGGGCTTCGCCGAATCGTACCACGCCTACAGGATATGCCCGTCTACCGCTGTCAGATGTTTGAGGAGCTTGAGGAAGGGCTGGGGGGCTGTGCATCGATCGACACTATGCAACAGGAGTACGTTCTGTATCATATGACAGAGTTTATTGAGGAGAATTTCGACATTGAAGTGGGGTTTAGTTTCGATTCATTAGCCCACCTACGCCCAACTGGCCCCATCACCGTATATGAAATTCCAGCTGAGCCCATGGTAGCAAGCCTTATTTACAAAGGGCCTTTCATGGGTGTTGGAGAGGGGATTCTAGCGCTTTTTACATGGCTCGGGGTTAATGGCTATGCACAAACCGGTCCGGTTCGCGAGCTGCACCTATTCGGAAGAGAAAACCATCTTGAAGATTACAACCATGTAGTTGTGGAGCTTCAAGTGCCTATATCCCAATAGGCTGCCAACTATTTTCTAAACATCTCTTGACTCTCTCGTTACGGTAGACAATATCGTTAGGGTATCGAAAACGAGGGGGCATGATGAATGAGTAATCAAGTACATGTGATTGTTGGAACGGGGCCACTCGGGATGGCAGTCATGCGGGAATTAAAGCGGCGCGGGGTCGAGCGTATACGCATGGTAAATCGCAGCGGGAGATTGTCCGAGACGGCAGCGGTGGAAGTGGCCAAAKGKGATGCTTCCCAACTTGCTGATGCGGTAGCGATGTGCAAGGATGCTGCTGTGGTCTATCACTGTGCTCATCCAGGCTATACGAAATGGCCGACCCAATTTCCCGGCCTTACCCGAGGGATTATGGCGGGTGCTGCTGCTGCAGGTGCGAAACTGATCTACGGTGACAATCTGTACATGTATGGCCAACCGAATCAACCTCTTACGGAGGACCTACCACATCTAGCTACTGGCAAAAAAGGGCTAACACGCGCCCAGATGGCGGAGGAATTGCTGCTTGCGCATCAATCGGGGAGGGTCCGCGTGGCGATTGGCCGCGCCTCGGACTTCTATGGCCCAGGTGTGAAACAGTCCTCGCTGGGAGAGCGAGTTTTTAGCTTCGCCTTGAGAGGCAAGCCTGTAGGTTTGCTGGGTAATCTGGATATGCCACATACCTATACGTATATTGATGACTTTGCGAGAGGACTTGTGACACTCGGTCAAGAGGATCGTGCTCTGGGTGAAGTCTGGCATCTACCAAGTGCGAAGACGCACACAACCCGAGAGATGTTAGGGCTGATTTTCGATGAGCTAGGCTCGACAAGTAAAATAAGTACATTATCCCGTCCGATGGTGACGATGATCGGTCTTTTCCATCCAATGCTGAGGGAACTCAAGGAAGTCTTATACGAGTTTGAGCATCCCTTCATCCTGGATCACAGCAAATTTGAAGCTGCTTTTGGCCCGCAAACGACGACTCCGCATGTGGAAGCCATCAGGCATACCGTGCAGTGGTATAAGGAAATGATGCAGGAACAGCGGGCTCGTTAGCATGGACCCTACCAAACGGGGTTGCATATGATCCAGTTCCATGTCTATTATCTGTCCATGAAATGGCTGATGTTAGAGCCTCACTGAGAGATACGGAACGTAGTTCCCCTATTTCGAGATATTTGAGCATTTTCTGAAAGTTGCGGAACGTCAGTTCGCTATTTCTGCGTTTTGTGTGGTTTTTTGAGCAATTCTGACCGATAGCGGAACCACGTTCCGTTTCACCTCTAGCATGTAGCGTCCGTCGCCGCTGTAGCGATGGTTTTCTCGCGTACAGCACGCGAAAACCGCCCCCAAACCCCAAAAAGGCACCCATCCAGGGTGCCTTTCCTTCCTAATACCCGTCCGTCCGCTGCCCAGCGTTCTCCGCCAATTCAGCTCCAGCCTTCGCAGCGGCTGATCCTAAGTGCTCTTGCTCAATCTTCGCTTGAGCGAGCCCTTCAGACACACGCCGTCCGTAATCCGGATCGGCTTGCTCGAAATAGCTGATCATGTTCGCCTGGATGACCGGCTTACAGATCTTCAAAGCATCGACCAAATTCGCGATCAACTCATCGCGTTCCCAATCCTCGAACTTGCGGTACGTATCGCCCGCCTGCCCAAAATCATTCGTGCGGCTAATCTTCTCGCGAACTAGCCGGTCATTATACATCGGCTGGTGCTCTTTGCCCGAAGGCGCAGCTTCCTGCAACCCGCCGAGCGAGGAGGGCTCGTAATTGACATGTGGATTTTGCCCGGGAGCTTTGTCCACCATCAGTGTCATCTGCCCATCCCGCTGGTTCGTGGCCACAGGCAACTTCGGCGCATTGATCGGCAGCTGCAAATAATTCGTTCCCACGCGATAACGCTGTGTATCCGAGTAGGAGAATGTTCGCCCCTGCAGCAGCTTATCGTCCGAGAAATCGAGGCCATCGACGAGTACCCCCGTTCCGAAAGCAGCCTGCTCGACCTCAGCAAAATAGTTCTCCGGATTGCGATCCAGCACCATTTTGCCTACTTTCCGAAAAGGAATCTTCTCATGATCCCATAACTTCGTCGGATCGAGCGGATCGAAATCGAGCTCAGGGTGCTCGTCGTCGCTCAGAATCTGCACACACAGCTCCCACTCCGGATAGTCACCCTTCGCAATGGCTTCGTATAAATCCTGCGTGGCATGGCTAATGTTTTTACCTTGAATCGCCTCGGCCTCGGACTGTTTCAGATTCTTCATCCCTTGCTTCAGCGGTTCCCAGTGGTATTTCACGAGCACCGCATCGCCGTTCTGGTTCACCCACTTGTACGTGTTGACGCCTGAACCCTGCATTTGCCGATAGTTGGCCGGAATACCCCATGGGGAGAAGAGGAAGGTGATCATATGCGTCGCTTCTGGCGAATTGGAGACGAAGTCGAACATTTTCTCGGGGTTCTGCAGGTTCGTGACCGGATCGGGCTTGAACGCATGCACCATATCAGGGAATTTCAAAGGATCGCGGATGAAAAAGATTTTCAAATTATTGCCGACTAAGTCCCAGTTGCCATCTTCGGTATAAAATTTCGTCGCGAAGCCGCGCGGATCCCGTAAGGTTTCTGGCGAGTACGTGCCGTGTACCACGGTCGAAAACCGAACAAAAACAGGGGTATGCTTCCCCTTCTCCTGAAAAAGTTTAGCACGCGTATACGTAGAGACCGGCTCGTCGCCGACCGTTCCATACGACTCGAAATACCCGTGAGCCCCAGCGCCGCGCGCATGCACCACACGTTCTGGAATTCGCTCCCGATCAAAATGGGAAATCTTCTCGATGTAATGGTAATTTTCGAGCGTCGACGGCCCGCGATTGCCAATCGTGCGGATGTTCTGGTTATCCGAAATCGGATGGCCTTGGCGGTTCGTTAGGGTCATATTGGTTGGATTGTTTTGTTCGTTATTGCCTGTTTGGTCCTTGTTCATGGGTGTTGAGCAGCCTCCTATTGGGTGTTAGGAGTAACTTTTACCAAGATGAGGGAAATTATTCCTTGCCAGAAAGCCCTCCCACTCTTTTCAGGGAAAGAAGGCAAGGGCTTTCTGGCCGGTATCCAAATATTAAAAATCAAAATTGTCCGGATCTGGACCGACACGTGCATTCTGATTCATCCCATTAATAGCGTTCATATCCTGTTTCGTTAACGCGAAATCGAAGATGGATCCATTTTCAAGAATTCGATGCGCTTTAGTTGATTTCGGAATCGTTACGATGCCGCGTTGGAAATCCCAACGTAGAATGACTTGCGCGATGGATTTACCATGTTTAGCAGCGATCTCGCTGAGCACAGGATTCTCTAAAAGCTGACCCTGCATGAGCGGAGACCAAGCTTCCAACTGGATGCCATGCTCCTTGCAGAAGTCGTGTACGTCCGTTTGAGCTAAAAGGGGATGAAGCTCCACTTGGTTAACCATTGGTTTAATTGACCCTGTGCGGATCACATCTTCCAAATGATGAATTTGGAAGTTACTCACGCCAATTGCTTTAACGCGCCCTTCCTTATAGAGCGTCTCTAGCGCTCTCCACGCCTCTACATATTTGCCTTGAACAGGCCAGTGAATGAGGTACAGGTCAAGATAGTCCAAGCCTAACTTCGCTAAGCTAGCCTCATAAGCAGCAATAGTAGCTTCATACCCGAGATCGGCATTCCATACTTTTGAAGTTACGAAAAGTTGATCTCTTGTTAGACCAAGCTCTTCCATGCCTTCACGAATCCCCTGTCCCACGCTGCTTTCATTGCCGTAAATGGCCGCGGTATCGATGCTGCGGTAACCAACTTGCATAGCGGATTTTACAGCCTGAACGACCTCGGGTCCGTCTTCGACTTTAAAGACGCCAAGCCCAAGCCAAGGCATTTTTACATCATTGTGCAGTGTGATTGTGGATTGAAGGTTTGCACGATTCGTTGTGGTAGTCATTGTGGTATTCCTCCTAAAATGGTTGGTTGTAATCGTTCCGGTTGATCAGATTTTTCGAGCTTGCGGCTCCAGAAGGTGAGTAGCACGGCACCGAAAACCATCACCCCGCCAACCCAAGTGGTATGAATGAGCCCGATGGAATCGGTAATGATGCCACCAAGGAATGCTCCCCCGGCAATACCAGCGTTGAAAGCTGCAATGTTGAAGGCAGATGCGACATCTTTGGCTTCTGGGGCGAAACGCTCAGCGAGCTGAACGACATAAATTTGTAAGCCAGGTACATTCATGAATGCGAGTAATCCCATGAAAAATATGGTGATTAAACCAGCAGCTTTAAATGGCGCTGTAAACATAAAGAGAAACAGCACGAGGGATTGTAAAAGAAACATGATGAGCAAGGCTTTGCTTGCATTACGGTTCGCGGCGCGACCTCCAATGATATTGCCAATCGCAATGGCAACCCCGTACAGGAGTAAGATTAACGCTACTGTATGTTCTGCAAATCCTGTAATCTCATGTAACAACGGAGATAAATACGTGAACACCACGAACGTGCCGCCGTAACCTAAGGCTGTGATGGAAAAGGCGAGCAGCAGGCGTCCATTCGTAACCAGCTTCAGCTGTGTGCCTAACCGTGTTCGTGTGCCTTTACGCAAATTGGCGGACACCAAGATCAGGTTCGCGATGAGAGCCACCACGCCTACCGCGACAATGGCGAAGAACGCGGCCCGCCAGCCTAGCTGCTGGCCGAGATAAGTACCGATCGGCACACCGGTCACGGTAGCGACGGTAAGCCCCGAGAACATGAGCGCAATCGCGCTGGCTCTGCGGTTCTCGGGCACGAGATCAGCGGCGATCGTTGAGCCGATCGACATGAAGATGCCGTGCGCCAGCGAAGAGATGACGCGAGCGATCAACAGCACGGCGATGCCACTTGCCGTGGCGGCCAATAGATTGCCCGCGATAAACACGAGCATGATCCAGAGCAGCAGCGTTTTGCGCGAGACGGTTGAGGTTAGTGAAGTTAAGATGGGGGCTCCTAAAGTAACCCCTAACGCATATAAAGTAACGGTTAACCCTGCACCTGTGATGGATATATGAAGGTCTTCAGCAATGAGCGGAAGCAGTCCGACACTGATAAACTCGGTTGTGCCAATGGCGAAGGCGCTAACCGCGAGGGCTAGCAGCGCTAGTGTATTTCCTTTGGTTTCTTGTTTCATAGCAATCACTCCAAACTTGTTTGTACCGGCCGGTAAGTGCTATTATCAGACATAATAGTCGGATTGACCAGTACGTACTTTCTAGTACGGTAGGTACTTTTCAGTGCCTATAGCATGGGATGGAGGGAAATCATCAGATGGCTAAAAAGCTGTACAACATCTCGGTAGAAGCCACGCTGGAAGTGATCGGTGGGAAGTGGAAATGCGTCATTCTCTGCCATTTGACTTATGGTAAGCGGAGAACGAGTGACCTCAAGCGATTGATGCCTAGAATCACTCAGAAAATGCTGACACAACAGCTTAGAGAGCTCGAAGACGATGGGATCGTGGATCGGATCGTGTACAACCAAGTGCCGCCTAAAGTGGAGTATGCACTCAGCGAGTATGGGGCAAGCCTGAAACCGATCTTGGATTCGCTCTGCATGTGGGGAGAAACGCATATCATCAAAGAATATGGAGATAAATTCGTTGTTCTTGAGGAAAATGTACTGAATAAACGGGACGAAGAGGTCCTAATTGACGAACTTATGGAGAAAGAGGTAGAAATGACATGAATACATCGATCAATCAGAAGGGTGATTCCCAGGTAGCCATCGTGGAGAGCACGGACATTCTCATCAGCAATGAGCAAGATGCGCTAGATTTAATGGCATCCGTCCGATACCTGACAGGTTGCGACAAGTTTATTATTAATCAGTGGAATTTAACCGAGGATTTCTTTGAGCTCAAAACGAAACTCGCAGGCGATGTTCTTCAGAAATACACGAACTATCAGATGAAAATGGCAGTCATCGGCAATTTCGATCAGTATGACAGCAAAAGCCTCCGCGATTTCATCTACGAATGCAATCATGGCAAGCACTTCTTCTTCGTCGCAGACGAGCAGACTGCTTTGGATGCTTTGCATGGCGTGAAGTAGCAGCCTTGCTGACACCAACACCTGACCGTACCACGTAATACCAACAAATTTAGCTACTCAAGTAACTGGATCGAGTGCATACTCAACCAGCACCAGCACCAGCACCAGCACCAGCACCAGCACCAGCACCAGCACCAGCACCAGCACCAGCACCAGCACCAGCACCAGCACCGAATATCAACATTCCAGCCCCCAGCGTAACCTCCACGCCCCGCGGCAACGAATAACTGGAAAAACTACAGCTAATCTCGCCGTTTTTTCGCCGAAACACGATTTAACTGGAAAAAATGTAGCTATTTTGGTGCTTTCAAGCTGGACGAGAGCAAAATGCTAAAATTAGCTGTAGAAAATCCAGTTAATCGTATTTTCATTGCGGAATCTGCTGATTTCGGTTCGGCCCCTTAATTATGGAGTCTATCTGCTGAATACTTGCTTTCTCGCAGTTTCTCATTTTTCGTATTCAACCTTTTTTAAAGGGTAATCTCCACTACCCCTAATTTATTTGCCTTCCAGGCCTCATGATATCGGCTTGGACT
>NZ_JBFTPF010000031.1:0-72828 GCF_056398345.1 Paenibacillus sp. 01T442 | reverse complement strand
AGTTTTTCGATGTTTCCTGGCAGAAGCATCAACGTTTGGTGATGATGGCGGAAGGGATCCACGCGTTCCCATCTCGAACACGACCGTTAAGCCTTCCAGCGTCGATGGTACTTGAACCGCAGGGTTCTGGGAGAGTAGAACGTTGCCAAACAACTGAAAGAGTCTTACTTGGATAACTCCAGGTAAGGCTCTTTTTTGCATTTAGCCTATACTACGCCTCGTTACTTAACCATTAACTGTATTTACTACAGCTAATTTCACCGAATTACTCTGAAAAATTGATTTAGATGGAAAACCTACATCTAATAACAACGGAATTCGACACTTAAACCAGTTCAGCCGAAATTAGATGCACAAAATCCATCTATTTCGATGATTGTGGCAAATGTAGCGAAATTAACTGTACAGAATCCATTTAAGTGTGAGGAATGGAGAGAGACTTTGGGGGGACGGAGTGAGGCGGGGAGTGGAGAGTAGAGTAGAGGTCGAGTGAGTATGGGAGCTAATGGGATGCTTGTGAGTGAATAGAGTAGCTGAGAGGTAGTCAAGGGGCAGGACGATACGTCAAGCCAAGTCCCAAAATTTCAAAGAAATTTTGGTATTTTCACAAAAATATAAGGAGAATCCTAATAATGGTTTCATTTTATAATACAATAAAGCTTAGCTAACTTCTTAGGTTGGAGCAACGATGGAATGGGAGTGATACATAGTGGAAAATGCCTATGTTCAGATAGGTACGGCGATGTTCCGGACGGGGATTTTGGGATATGGCGGCGGGCCGTCGATCGTGCCATTAATTCGGTATGAAGCGGTGACGCGTTTTAAGTGGATGAAGGATGAGGAGTTCATGGAGGTACTCGCGATTGCGAATACGCTGCCGGGACCGATTGCGACGAAGCTAGCAGGTTATTTGGGGTATCGGCTCAAAGGAAGCATGGGGGCGCTGGTTGGGCTTTTGGCTCATATTTTGCCTACTTGCGTAGCGATGGTGGGATTGTATTCATTTATTACTTTTTTCAGTACGTCGCATGTGATTAAGGGGATGATTGCGGCGGTGGTGCCGATTGTCGCGGTCATGCTAGGCGTGATGGCGTATGAGTTCGGCGAGAAGGCGATTAAAGGACTAGGCTGGCCGGCGGGGGTTACTTTTTTCATCATAGCCTTCCTGCTGCTACAACCTTTATCGGTGCACCCCGCTATCGTGATATTCATGTTCCTCCTATATGGAGCTTTCCATCACAAGCTAAAGGACAAGTGGATGAAGAGCAAGAAGACGCTTGGCAAAGGTGATGGCGTATGATGGATTGGTGGCATTTGCTCGTTAGTTTTTTTCTTGCCAATGTGTTTGGTTATGGCGGCGGTCCTTCGTCGATCCCGCTGATGTTCCAAGAGATCGTGACGAATCACAATTGGATGAACAGCAGTGAGTTCTCTAATATGTTGGCGCTGGGGAACGCGCTGCCAGGTCCGATAGCGACGAAAATCGCTGCGTACGTCGGCTACCAAATCGGCGGCTGGATCGGCGTACTTATTGCGGTAGCGGCAACGGTCGTTCCGTCGATTATTGCACTGATTATTTTGCTGAATATGCTGCAGAAATACAAGCAATCCCCTGTGATTAAAGGCATGACACTGCTAGTACAGCCTGTTATTGCGATTATGATGGTGCTGGTCACCTGGAGCAGCTTGGTGGAATCTACGAAAGCGATCGGGTATCTACAGTTTGTCGGAATCGCGGCGGTGGCGTTTTATTTGATCCAAATGCGTAAGATACATCCTGCTTTTGTAATTCTTGCGGGGTTTGTATATGGCGGGATTTTTCTGTCCACGTAATCTAATCTCACATTTATTTGGCGCTAAGCACAAAGCTTGCGCCTCTTTTCGTTACGACACCAAACTTGGTGTCAAGTTTATTGACGCTCGAGAGGGGCGGACCGTATAGTGATATGAGAGGGATAGACGTAAACTGATCGATAATCTCGGAATCTTGAAACAGCAAATCCCTTGTGGGGAGATGCTGTTTTCTCATATCAGGGTTTGTCTAACGAAATAGGAGGTCGGGAGACTGTGCGTATACAAGAGAAGGATGCTGTCGAGATGGTCCAAATCGTCAAGCAGTTCGGTTCCGTGCTGGCGAATGATGAGGTGGATTTCAGAGCGAGGTCTGGGGAGATTCATGCGCTGCTAGGCGAAAATGGTGCTGGTAAAAGCACGATGATGTGCATGCTGTCTGGCGTGTACCGCCCTACGAGCGGAGAAATTTACATACATGGCGAGAAGGTGCGCATTCGCTCACCGAAGGATGCGATGAAGCTGGGGATCGGCATGGTGTTTCAGAACTTCCGCCTCGTGCAGACCCTGACGGCTGCGGAGAATATTGTGCTTGGGGAAGCTGGCTCGTTCTGGCGCGGGCCCGGCTGGTTGTCGAAGAAATCGGAGGAGATCGAGGCGATTTCGAAGCATTTTGGGCTGCTGTTTCCCGTAGATCGGCCCATCTGGCAGCTATCTGTTGGCGAGCAGCAGCGAGTGGAAATTGTGAAGACGCTCTATCGGGGAGCGGACTTCATTATTCTGGATGAGCCAACGTCGGTGTTGACGCCGGGAGAGGTTGATCAGCTTTTTGAGACGCTGGACCGAATGAAGAAGGAAGGCAAAACGGTCATTATGACGACGCATAAGCTCAAAGAGGTGATGTTCGCGGCGGATCATATCTCGGTCATGCGCAAGGGCAAGATGATTGCGACGATGGCGAAATCGGAAACGAGCGAACGCGAGCTTGCGCAGTTGATGGTTGGCGAGATGAGCTTAGCGAGCCGCGGGCAACAAAGAACGCGAGCGAAGGAGAAGCCGATGCTCACGGTCAAGGGGCTTGATGTCTATGCGGACCATGGGCGCAAGGTGCTGGATGGGCTTCATTTTGAGGTAAATGAAGGTGAGATTGTCGGTATTGCAGGCGTCTCTGGAAACGGGCAGAAGGAGCTGGCAGAAGTGCTGACAGGGCTGCGCACGTGGAAGCATGGGGAAGTTCATTTTGATGGGAAAGCGCTACGGAATGGGTCGGTTCGGGGTGCGATTGAGCTTGGGATCGGGCATGTGCCAGAAAATCGGATGCGCAGTGGTCTAGCTGGCAGCTTGGACTCGGTAGATAACCTGCTGTTCAAAACGTACCGTTCATCGGAACGGTCGCGGTTTGGTTTGCTGCGAACAGGGAGTAATCGGCGTTGGTCTCAGCGGTTGATCGAGATGTTCGATGTGAAAACGTCGGGAATCGATTCACCAGTTCAATTCATGTCGGGAGGGAATCAGCAGAAGCTGCTTTTTGCCAGGGAGATTGATCAAGGTCCCAAGCTTATGATTGCGGTACATCCGACGCAGGGACTCGATGTGGGTGCATCGGAAGGCGTGTATCAACTGTTGGAGGATTTGCGAAGTAAGGGGCGCTCAGTTTTGCTGATTTCGGAGGATTTGGATGAGGTGCTGCAGTTAGCTGACCGTATTCTGGTCATGTACGACGGGCGCATTGTCGGGAATATGCCGAGGGAATCGGCAAGCCGTGAGCACATCGGGATGCTGATGGCGGGATCGGAGGAGGATGCAGGATGAGTGAACAACGAACAGCAGGCAGCATTCCGATCGAAAATAAAGTGCCGAAGCGTGGAGCTGGGTTCCGAATGCCGTATCGGTTGGAAATTGATCCCGCAGGGGCGAATAGCCCTTGGTGGGTCACGATTATCGCCATCGCTTTGGCGTTGGTGGCTTGTGGGATTTTTATCGCGTTGAATGGGATGAATCCGTTCATGGTCTACGGGAAAATGGTAAAGGGGGCCTTCGGCTCCACCTTTGGATTGACGGAAACGTTAGTGAAGGCGATTCCTTTGCTGCTTTGTGGACTGGGGGTGTCGATTGCTTACCGCATCTCGGTGTGGAACATTGGGGCGGAAGGGCAGTTTGTGGCAGGGGCGATGGCGGCGACGGCGATTACGGTGTATTTTCCACATCTGCCAATGTACCTCTCGATCCCAGCTATGATGGTCGCGGGCATCGTGGCCGGCGGCTTCTGGGGATTGCTGACGGCGATACCACGGAACTATTTTCAGGTAAACGAACTCATTACCTCGTTGATGCTAAACTATGTGGCGTTGCTGGCGCTGAACTATGTGGTTTTCGGACCGTGGAAAGATCCCAAAGGTTTTAACTTCCCAGGATCTCCGATGTTCACAGTTGCGCAGTCTTTACCTACTTTTGGTACGACGCGGCTGCATTTGGGGCTGATTTTTGCCATCATCGCTGTGCTGATTTATGCTTTCGTTGTCCGGTATACGCGGTGGGGCTATGAGCTGCGGTTGATCGGTGCCAATAGTGAAGCGGCTAAAAATGCTGGCATTCGCATTTCCAGACATGTCCTGCTGGTCATGGTGATTAGCGGCGGGTTGGCGGGGCTTGCTGGCATGGGGGAAGTCTCTGGCGTAGCGCACCGTCTCATGTATGGGATTTCTCCTGGGTATGGGTACACGGCGATTATCGTGGCTTGGCTGGCGAAGCTGAATCCGATCGGGCTTGTGGTTGCTTCGGTGCTCTTCGGTGGGCTCATTGTGGGTGGTTATAGTGTGCAAACGATCGGACTTCCGTCCTCGATTTCGTCGATGATTCAAGGGGCGATTCTGTTTTTCCTCATTGCTGGGGGGATGGCTGGGAAATTCCGTATTCGTCGGAACAGCTGAGGGCGCTGACTTGGGGAGTCGGGTGAAAGTAATTTTAGTTAATGGTGCTAATGAACGGGGAGATAAAGGGGTGTAAGAGATGGATATGATCACACAAATCATTGTTTCGGCGATCTCTTCGGGCACACCGCTACTTTTGGCCGTATTGGGCGGTATCTTGATCGAAAGGTCCGGCATCATGCAGCTTGGCGCTGAAGGCTTGATGTTAATGGGTGCGGTGACTTCATGCCTTGTTTTCATACATACAGGAAGTTTAGTACTGGCCATTCTATGCGTGCTCGCGGTGAGCGGGGTACTCGGAGTGCTTCATGGTTTCTTATGCGTAACACTGCATGCGAATCAAGTTGTTTGCGGGTTGGCGATGACGATATTCGGCGCGGGTCTTAGCGCGTATTTAGGTAAGCCTGTGAGTGGTAAGCCACTTGTTGGTGCGGTGCCGAAGCTCGATATGCCGTGGTTGGAGCCGGTGCCGGTGATTGGCAAAATTTTTGCCCATATGGATTTGTTTACATGGTTAAGTTTCGTACTCGTGCTGGCTATGCACTTGTTCATCCATCGTACATCTTGGGGGCTTCATCTTCGTGCAGTTGGGGATAATCCAGCTACGGCGGATGTTATGGGGATTCCTGTGATCGCGATTCGCTATGGCTGCATTGTCGTGGGTTCGATGCTGATCGGGATTGGTGGGGCAGATTTGCTGCTTGTATATACACCGACATGGAACGAGGGGATGACCTCGGGACGCGGTTGGATTGCGGTGGCGCTCATTATTTTTGCGAGGTGGAATCCAGTTCGTGCCCTCGTGTGCGCATATTTCTTCGGCGTGTTAGATAGTTTGGGGTTCCGTGTGCAGCTGATCGGCAGCCATATTCCTTCTTATTTTCTGAAAATGATTCCGTACGTCGTCACCATTCTGGTGCTGATGTTCCTCGGTTGGCGGAATAAAAATAAGCCATCTGGTGCGCCTGAGGCGCTTGGTGTGCCTTATATACGTGAGCAGAGATTTTAGTTTATGGGAAGTAGTGGGATGAGATAGGGGAGCAGGGTAAATCAGGAGGAAAACTGGAGGAAATCAGGAGGAATAATGAGAAAAACTAGGAGGGCAAACCATGAGTGAATTGGATGTTCATATTCCGTATTTAAAAAGATGTGTAGAGCTTTCTGTGCAGGCTAGAGAAGCTGGCAATACGCCTTTCGGTTCGTTGCTCGTTGGGCCAGATGGCGAGATTTTGCTGGAGCATGGCAACGTAGAGATTACTGAATCGAATTGCACGGGGCACGCGGAAACGATGCTCATGGAGGTAGCTTCCAAGCGATACAGCAAGGAAGAGCTGTGGGCGTGTACGCTGTACACCTCGACGGAGCCGTGCGCTATGTGCGCGGGAGCGATTTATTGGGGCAACGTGGGACGCGTCATCTTCGGCATGTCGGAAGCGATGCTTGCGGGGCTGACGGGGGACAATGAGCAGAATCCGACGTTGATGCTGCCTTGTCGTGAGGTTTTTGCTAGAGGGAACAAGCCGATCCAGGTGATCGGTCCTGTTCCTGAGGTTGTGGAAGCGGCAGTCACTGCGCATGACGGATACTGGGATTAATAAGGGGAGCCATCAGGATGTTTGTTATCCTGGTGGCTTTTTTGCTTGGGTTGGAGGTTGTGTTGGCTTCAAGCCTGCCAAGCCTCAGGAAGGGCCTCGTGTTTCTGATCTAACTGGATTTTCTCCATCTATTTTAGCTCAATATCACGAATATGATGGATTAAATGTATTTCCTACAGTTAATTTTCAACTATTAGTCCGTTTCTTCAAAATTCCCTGAAATTACCTGCAGGTTTTACAGCTATTCTGGAAAAAGCATCAAATTCCCTGAAATTAACTGTAGTTTATACAGTTAAAGACTTTGAGAGTGACCTCGATGGTTGTTTGATAGCGATATAGGTAGGCGGGACGGAATTTGTGGGGGGGAGTGGTGGTGTGGAGATGTGGGGGATAGAGAGGTGAGAGGCTGAAGTGATGGTGGAGTGATCGAATTGAGTTGKGGAAGGAAGAGAGATGGGAGACGACAGATGGAGGGGAAGAGAAGAGGAGATATATCGTGATGAAGAATTAGGGAATGGGGAGAAGTAGATGGCTAGAAAGCTGGAGGGCGGGGAGGTGGAGGTGGAGGTAAGGTGGAGATGGAGATGGAGATGGAAATGGAAATGGAATTGATGAAGGTTTTAAGTGAGGGAGAGCTGTTGATGTGGCGTGATGGTGAAATGGAGTGATAGATAGTTGAAGTGAAGGGGTTGTTGGAGAAGTGGATTGCTCGAGAGATGTAGAAGTGGAGAGGTGGAGCCCCGCTGCCCGCCTATTTTAGCAAAAATACAAAAAAAGTTAACGATGTTATGAAAGATTACAAACTTCTTTCATATAAATTGACCCATAGGGATGGCGCAATTACAATGAAACAAATCTTGGAATAGAATGCATGGCATTTAAGGCAGAAATCGAGGTGTCGGGGTTATGAAGATCACACGGAAGCAAGTCAATGACATGAGTCAAGAAGCGTTCCTTGCAGCGTTTGGTCCGTTGTTTGAACACTCGCCTTGGGTGGCAGAACGGGCTGAAGGATCTCGGCCGTTCGCCGAAATCAAGGAGATGATGAGTGCCTTTGAACAAGAGGTAGAGCGTGCGAGTCGTGAAGAGCAGCTGTCACTGCTTCGGGCTCATCCCGATCTGGGTACACGCGTGCAGATGACCAATCACTCGGTCCAAGAGCAGTCAGGTGCCGGTCTCAACCAGTTAACCCCTGAAGAATACGAACAGTTTCTTTCTTTGAATAAACAGTATACGGACCGATTCGAGTTCCCTTTTATCATGGCGGTGAAGGGTCAGACCAAGGATACGATACACGAGGCGTTACGTCATCGTATTCAAGGAACTCCAGAAGTGGAGCTGCTTACGGCACTACAAGAGGTTTGTAAGATTGGGCGATTCCGCCTGGCAGATATCGTGATGAATGAAACGGAGGAGAAAGCGATGGAACAAGCAAAAGGCGCAGAGAGAATCATGTACTACGGGAAAGGTGATGTTTGGGTCTATCGTTCCTATGCGAAGCCGCTCACGAATATCACGCTGATTCCGGAATCGGGTTTCACAGGGCGGGATAATGTACTGTTCGGCATGAATATCAAGGTATCGGTGAGCGGCGAGAAGTTATTCACATCGTTCAGCGAGGGAGATAACACCAACGTCGTGGCGACAGATTCGATGAAGAACTTCATCCTGCGTAAAGCAGGCGAGTATGAAGGGTCTACGGCAGAGGGATTTTTGGCTTTCGTGGGCCGCCTCTTCCTAGAGAAGTATCCATGGATGACGGGGATCAAAATGAGTGCCGATCAGGTGGCATTTGAGACGTTGCCAGTACCAGGTTCAAATGACTTTGAAGCAGGAAATCTGGTGTATCGCTATTCACAAAATGAACACCCAACCGCATTTGTGGAACTTGTTCGTGTTGCAGACGATATCGTCCTCGCAGATCACTCTGCTGGCATAGCCGATCTTAAACTGGTCAAAGTCAAGGGAAGCTCGTTCGCCGGTTTCGTTCGTGATGAGTACACAACACTGCCTGAATCGTCCGATCGCCCTCTGTTTATATTCTTAGACATCGCATGGAGCTATGAATCAGCGGAAGATGCCTTCGATGCCGATCTAGGACGCTACGTTGCCGCAGAGCAAATTTATGATATTGCGCATACCGTATTCCATGAGCAGCATTCGCCATCGATCCAAAACCTCATCTATCGTATCGGGCAACGTTCGTTCCTGCGCTTCCCGCAGTTGAAAGAAATTCGCTTCGAGTCTAACAATCGGACGTGGGAAACGATTCTAGAGGAAGTTTCCGTTGGGGAAGGCAAAGTGTTTACAGAGCCTAGACCACCTTATGGTTTCCAAGGCTTTTCGATGACAAAGCGTGATCTGGAGGGCCTATGAGTGTAGGAATCACTTCGCACATACTGGATGTAAGCAGCGGCCGACCGGCTGTCGGCGTGAGGATCGACTTGTTCCGATTTGATGGAGGCGTGGCAGAACTGCTGCGTTCGGATGTTACGAATACAGATGGCAGACTGCCAGGGCCGATGCTAAGTGGGAATGATTTTACAATAGGGACGTATGAGCTTCTCTTCCATGTAGGTGACTACTTCAGAGGGAAGGGTGTGGAGCTTCCAGAACCGGCATTTCTAGATCAAGTACCGATTCGTTTCGGTGTTGCCAATAACGCCTCCCATTATCACGTTCCCTTATTAATTGCACCGTGGGGGTATAACACGTATCGCGGGAGTTAAAGCAAAGAAGTCAGCGTTAATTGAATAGAGAGAGCTTCGAGGGAGGGTTTCGTAGGATGAATCGATTGGATCTTATCATTCGCAAAGGGATTGTGGTTCTGCAAGATGAGTGTCGACAGCTAGATATCGGGATACGGAACGGCAAAATTGCAGCATTAGGCGAAAACCTCGTTGTCTCGGAGCAAACACCTGTTTATGACGCAGAAGGCTTAACGATCCTGCCAGGCATGATTGATGCACATGTTCATTTCAATGAACCCGCTCTTGGTCATTGGGAGGGCTTCGTTACAGGTTCTGCCTCGTTAGCTGCTGGCGGATGCACAACTTACATCGATATGCCGCTCAACGGTGTTCCGCCTACCGTTAGGCTCAGCGCCTTGGAGCTGAAAATGGAAGCGGCTGAAGGGCAATCCCATGTTGATTATGCCCTGTGGGGCGGTCTCGTTCCCGGCAATATAGGCGAGCTTGAAGGGCTGGCACAAGCTGGCGTAATTGGTTTCAAAGCTTTCATGTCCTGCCCGGGTGGAGAAGGAGAAGATATTTTCACGGAAGTTGATGATGAGACGTTAGTTAACGGCATGAAGGAAATTGCGCGCTTAGGTTTGGTGCTCGCTCTTCATGCTGAGAGCGAGGACATCGTCTCGAAGCTCGCTGCGGAGGCTGCTCAAGCAGGCAAGCGCAGCGCATTGGATTTCATCACGACAAGGCCAATTGCCGCTGAAGTGGAAGCGGTGAACCGTGCATTGGGCTATGCGAAGCAGACAGGCTGTAAGCTGCATTTTGTACATATTTCTTCTGCAGAAGCCGTACAGATGATCACAGAGGCGAAGGCACAAGGTTTGGACGTTACCGTGGAAACGTGCCCGCACTATTTGGCGCTAACGGACGTGGAGGTCGAACGCCTCGGACCCCTTGCCAAATGTGCGCCACCGATCCGCACAGCGGAAGACCAAGCTCGTTTGTGGGCAGAGCTTACGGCAGGTCGGTTCGACATCATCGCATCGGATCACTCCCCTTCACCCAAGCACATGAAGCAGGGGGATTTCTTCGCAGCGTGGGGCGGCATTTCAGGTGCGCAAAGCTCGCTTGAGCTCATGTTGCACGAAGGCCATCTCCACAGAGGAGTTCCTCTGCCGGAGCTAGCTCGTATGCTAGCGTTGGAACCTGCGAAACGCTTCGGACTCTTTCCTCTCAAGGGGGAAATCGCCATAGGGGCCGACGCGGATCTAGCTTTGGTGGATTTGGCAGGGAGCTATACGCTGCAGGAGAGCAACTTGCTCTATCGCCATAAGCAAAGTCCTTATGTGGGCAAAACGTTCGACTGCAGCGTGAAGGCGACTTTCCTGAGGGGCGTTAAGGTGTACGAAAGAGGCGTGGGTGTTGGAGCATCGTTAGAGGGAATTTGGTTGCGTCACAGTGCATCGATCGGAGGCGGGCTAGATGGCTAAAATGAAAGGGCACCCACAGGAAGAATTGCTAGCTCAATACGGGGAGCGTATGCTGCTAGCTTTGGAGTGGTTGGCGACCTTCGGCGCCGATCCGGAAGGCGGCGTGACGCGACTCTTGTATGCGGAGCCTTGGCTTAAGGCGCAATTAGCACTGATAGACAATATGCAAAGCATGGGGCTTAAGGCAGATTTCGATGAAATCGGCAATGTGTACGGCAAATTGCAAGGAACGGATCCATCGTTAAAGCCGATGCTGACAGGTTCACATATTGATACTGTCAAAAACGGTGGGAAATACGATGGAGCCTATGGTGTCATCGCATCGATGATGGCGCTTGGTTATTTGAAGGCCGTGTACGGGGCACCGAAACGGACCTTGGAGATGGTCTCCTTTTGCGAGGAAGAGGGGAGTCGGTTTCCATTAGCTTATTGGGGCTCCGGTCATGTGACAGGGGTACTTTCCTTAGCTGAAGGCGCAGGCCTTGCTGATCCAGAAGGTGTGACGTTACTCGAAGCGATGGAGCGCGCGGGCTTTGATATCGATCAGGGTCAGCTCCATCCAGCAAAACGTGATGATATAGGCGGATATATTGAAATTCATATCGAGCAAGGCGCAGTCCTTGAGTTTAAAGAGAAGCAAATTGGCGTAGTTACAGCTATTGTTGGCCAAATTCGAATGACTGTCGTCGTTACGGGTATACCCAATCATGCGGGAACGACCCCAATGACAATGCGCAAAGATGCGCTGGCTGCCGCCGCCGAAATGGTCGCGCTGACAGAGAAGATGGCACTTGCGGAGGGTGAACCTTTAGTAGCCACTGTAGGGCGCTTAGAAGTGAAGCGTGGAACATCGAACGTGGTGCCTGGTGAGGTCGAATTTACGTTAGATATTAGGCATACTGACAAGCGGAAGATTAAGGATTTTCGTGCGGAGCTGATATCGCGGTTTGTGGAAATCGCCGTGCGAAGAGAACTTTATATAGATACAGTGGAACATCTAAATGCCTTACCAGTGGCCATGGATAGCGGGATATCGGCAGAAATTGAGGCTGCCTGCGACTTCTATGGCTACGAGCATATTCAGATGCCAAGTGGGGCGGGACATGATGCTCAGCTATTCGGACCGATCTGTCCGTCGGCCATGATTTTTGTGCCAAGCCGAGCAGGCATCAGTCATAATCCCAATGAGTTCACGAAACCGGATGATCTTATTGTCGGCTTTCAGACACTCGTTCATGTGTTATATCAATACGGCTACGGGGGAAAAGCAGATGAAAACCTATAAAGACTTATCACCATCCCTTCGAACGATCATGACCCCAGGTCCAGTCGAGGTTGACCCTAGGGTGCTGCGCGCGATGTCGTATCCCATTCTGGGGCAGTTCGATCCTGAGTTTACCGAGCTTATGAATGAAACGATGGAAATGCTTCGAGACGTATTCCAAACGAATAATCAATGGGCGTTTCCGATCGATGGGACGTCCCGTTCAGGTATAGAGGCCGTGCTGGTCAGCATCATTGAGCCAGGAGATAAGGTGCTCGTTCCGATCTACGGGCGATTTGGAAATTTACTGGTAGAAATTGCCGAGCGATGTGGGGCTGAAGTGGCGATTATCGAACAGGAATGGGGAGCGGTGTTCGATCCCATTGATATCATTACAGCCATCAGGCGGGAGAAGCCGACGATCGTGGCGATGGTTCACGGTGAGACGTCGACAGGCTGTATCCAAAAGTTAGATGGGATAGGGGCAGCTTGCCGAGAAGTGGATGCGCTTCTAGTCGTAGATGCTGTAGCCACCATTGGCGGAGTTCCCGTGAAAACCGACGAATGGCTGCTGGATGCGGTGATTGGCGGCACGCAAAAATGTTTATCCGTTCCATCAGGCATGTCACCGATTACGTATAACGATCGTGTTGAAGCGAAGTTTATGCGCCGTAAAACGATCGAACGGGGACTGCGGGAGAAAGGAGCTCCTATTTCCACGATTAAAGCAGTTGCGAGTAACTATTTCGATCTTGGCATGCTGCAGGATTACTGGAGTCCAAAGCGATTAAATCACCATACGGAGGCTACGACGATGTTGTATGCGCTGCGCGAGGGTTTACGCATTGTGCTGCAGGAGGGACTGGAAGAGMGATTCTTGCGCCATAAGCGCCATGAAGCGGCTTTGGTTGCCGGCTTGCAGGCGATGGGATTGACGTTATACGGTGATCCAGTGTGTAAGCTGCCAGTAGTAACCTGTGTACGTATTCCCAGCGGGGTAGATGGGGAAGCTGTTCGATCGATGCTGTTGAACAGCTTCGGTATTGAAATTGCTTCTTCCTTCGGTCCATTGAAGGGACAGATTTGGCGCATCGGTACGATGGGTTTTAGCTGTAATCAGAAAAATGTGCTTCATGTCCTCGGGGCGCTCGAAGCAACACTTCACTGGTATGGTGTGGATATATCTGTAGGGAAGGCGCTGCAAGCTGCACTAGCGGTATATGCTCTTGAACAGGAGGAATAATCATGTTAAACATCATGCCACGAGCAGAGCGAGCCATGATTGCTACGCCACATTATTTGGCTAGTTCCGTGGGGAGTGCGATTTTACAGCAAGGCGGCAATGCCTTCGATGCAGCAATTGCCATTAGCGCGACCCTAGGTGTCGTTTACCCGCATATGACGGGGCTCGGGGGAGATGCTTTTTTCCTCATGCATGAGGCGGCAACAGGTGCTTATACCGGGTTTAATGGAAGCGGGAAGTCCGCTGCGAAGGCGACGCCTGATTTTTATAGAGAGCAAGGGATGAAACAGATTCCACAGCGCGGCATTTTAAGCGCAATAACAGTTCCCGGTATGGTGGATGCTTGGTGGCAGGTGTGGGAAAAGCACGGGAAGCTCCCTTGGGCGAAATTATTGGATGCAGCGATTGGCTATGCGGAAAAAGGGTTCCCGATCTCCCGTAACTTACTGTTCTGGATGCGCAAGGATGAGCCATTCATTCGGGCTTCTGTGCAGCTTAGTGCTTTGTATATGCGAGATGGCGAGCTTCTGAAGGAAGGCGATCGGCTGATTCAGCCTGATATGGCCAAGTCGCTGCGTTTAATTCAGCAAGAAGGTAGAGATGTATTCTACTCGGGCTCGCTCATGCAGACCATTGTGAATAATGTGAAGCAAGATGGCGGGCTGCTGGAGGAAGAAGATTTCCGCAGCTTCGCTGGCGAATGGGTGGAACTGCTATCAACGACGTATCGTGGATACGACATTTATCAAATGCCGCCGAACTCGCAAGGGTTCACAGCGCTCATGATGATGAATATGTTAGAACATATCGATATGGCAGCTGTACCTAGAGCATCGGCGAACTTTTACCATCTGATGTCGGAAGTGATCAAGAAGGCGTTCAAAGACCGAGATCGCTATTTAACGGATCCACATTTTAGAGAGATACCACTCCAAAGATTGTTGTCGAAATCGTATGCGCAGGAGCTCTGGCGTGAGATTCAGGCGAATCCTTTGAAGGTAAGTGAGCATCTCTCGCCAGCGATCGGTCAGGACACTGCCTATGCGGCTGTTGTAGATGAAGAGGGGAATTCGGTTTCTTTTATCCAAAGTCTCTATTTCGATTTCGGGGCAGCTTACGTTCCTGGCGATACAGGCATTATTATGCAAAATCGGGGCTCCTTCTTCTCGCTTGATCCTGCCTGTGCGAACGTGTTGGAACCACGCAAAAGATCGTTCCATACGTTGATGCCCGCAATGGTAAGTAAGGCCGGGAAGCCTTATATGCTGTTCGGCACGCAAGGAGGAGAAGGGCAGCCRCAGACGCAGCTTTCGATACTCACGGGGGTATTGGATTACGGTTTATCGATTCAGGAAGCCATTTCACTGCCACGTTGGGTATATGGACGTACTTGGGGGGAAGATGGGGATGCGCTGAAGCTGGAGCATCGGCTTGAACCTGAAGTATATACAAAACTGAAGCAATGGGGACATCGCGTGGAGCCGGTGAAGTCGTGGGACGGCATTATGGGGCAGGCGCAGGGCATTGTCATTGATGAACAGGGCTTCATGAGTGGGGCGGCTGATCCACGTGGTGATGGCTTGGCGATTGGCTGGTAGCATGGGATAGAACAGGGAGACCAACAAAGGTAAACAATGCGTGAAATGAAAGCATGAAATGAAAGGGATAAGTGTCAGGCAGCATGTATATAAACATGAGATATGCAGTTCGTGGTAAATTATGGTATTTCATGAACTAAGGTGTAGCTCAAAGGGCAACTCGTGAGAATAGCGTTATGCCATAACGTTATTCGGATATATTCTGAATGCAGCCAAGATATAGAATGATAGCATAACGTTATATATATGGGGCAGGGGTTCATCATCTAGCATTTATTTTCAACTGCATAACTCATGCGTAACATAAAAAAGAAGGAGCGATGAGCGATGGAGGCCTATGACATTTTGCAAGCTGTGGAAAATAATACGGGAGCTCGTGTATTAGCAACAGTGATTCATGTGGAAGGGCACGCTTATCGCAAGCAAGGAGCCCTCATGCTGTTAATGGCAGATGGAAGCACGTTAGGGAGTATTTCTCCAGGGTGTTTGGAAGGTGATCTCGCTGCTTACGTGCCAGGCGTGTGGGAATCGCATAAACCTCAAATGGTTGAATACGACATGAGGCCTGCCGATGACTTTGGTTGGGGGGAGACGATTGGGTGCGGCGGGTTGATCCGTATTTTGCTTGAGCCACTTGCTGGAGAGCTGTTGGTTAACCTGCTGGTTGTGAAAGACAGATTGGATCATGGTGAAGTTGTGGAGCTTATTCGCACCTATACCGATGGGTATTCGAATATTAGGTACGCGTTGCGCGGCTCTGGTGTAGAGGAGGAGGGGCTTTCTGCTACTTCAGCTGTGAGAGAGCCGTTTCGCTTAGTGACGAGTACGCTATTTATGCCAAAGCCAAGAGTCATTGTTTTCGGTGCGAACCCTGATGCGGTCCCGCTCGTGCAAATGGCTGCAAGCAGCGGCTTTCGTGTGGTGGTCACGGATTGGCGGGAATCGTTCTGCAACGCAGAGCGGTTCCCAGGGGTTGAAACGATGGTCGCTTTTCCAGAGTCGTTAGTCGAAAAGCTTGCGCTGAATGAGCGAGACTACGTCGTAATCATGAGTCATCAGTTCGAGAAGGACACCGCCTTTTTTCGGGGCATTATGGCTTATAACTTACACTATTTAGGCATTATGGGCTCCAAGGAGCGCACGGCGAAAATGCTGGAAGGTTTCGAGCGCCCAGACTGGCTGCATGCGCCAATTGGCTTAAACATCGGCTCGGAAGGCGCGTTCGAGAACGCGATTAGCATTGCGGCTGAGCTGATTGCGATCAAGCGGAGCAAATATGGAGCGGGTGTATGGTCATCATCTCTAACTCATGGACGGGATGTTCAAAGCTTCTGCTCGTGGTGAAGTCGGGGGAGAGGGTGGAGCTGATGAAGCCGGAGAAGATGGTGGAACTAGGGAAGAGGGCGAAAGGGGAAACGATGGTGGAACCAGGGGAGATGATGAAACCGGAAAAGCTGGTGAGTTCGGGGAAGAAGAACATCGTTGGCGTCTACTTGGCGGCTGGAAGTAGTCGGCGTATGGGGACTGTGAAGCAGTCCCTCGAGTTGGCTGTGGGCGTCAGCCTTGGAGGTATCGCCCTGCTGAAGGCGCTTGCCTGTGCGGAGTTAGAGCAGGTGATTGTCGTTGTACAGGAAGGGGATACGTTGGCATGGTTGCCGGAAAAGGCTCGTGGTCATCTCGCGAGTGGCAGATGCCGCACGGTGGTGTGCAGGGATGCTGGTCTTGGTATGGCACACTCGCTTCGCACGGGTATCCAAGTGGCAGAGGAGCTGGCGGCTGATGGTGCGATGGTTATGCTGGCTGATCAGCCTTTCATCGAGGAAGCTATGTTGGATGGGCTGATTGATGCTTACGAGGCGGATGCGGACTACGATTATGTTGCTAGTGGTGATCAGGGGGTCCCGAAGCCGCCAGTCATTCTAGGGAGCGGAATGTGGCCAGCTATCGCTTCGTTGGAAGGTGATGCTGGTGCGCGAGCACTGTTTCATTTGCCAGCATTTCGCGGGCAGATTATTGAGGAAGCAGCGCTGACATTTATGGATATTGATACCGCCCAGCAATATGAAGAGGCAAAAACGATCTACAAGCCGTAAAATACGTTAGATTATATGACATATAATTAGCTATGGAGTGCATTGATACGAATGATGCGCTATTTTTTTATATAAAAAAACAAAATGATGTTATGTTAGTTGACGTTAAATTCGAATATTGTTTATAGTAGATCTAATTTATCGGAACGATTGAGATTGAAGAACGTTGGGGAATGCGAAGAAGTAACGTGAACGACGAAGAAGCAGAAACGAAAAAGGTAGGCGCTACCGGAAGTGGGCTCATCGAAACGGAACGACGTTCCGCTATTTGTGCCATAACAGATTGTGGATTGGAGATACGGAACGAGGATCCCTTATTTGGCAATTTAGTTGCCGAAAATGGGTATCTGAGGGAGATTATCGGAACGTCGTTCCGCAACTTTTTGAAAATGGCAGATTTCGCCGAATTAGTGGAACCAGGTTCCGTTAGATGGCACCCCACGAACATGGTCACCACGCAGCAAGCCGGCTTCACGCGGTAAACTCAGAACGCATAACGAGCACGTGGTCATTCAGAATCTCTGAGGAGGGTTGAATATGTCAGTTCCGATGCATCAGCTGCCCGAGCAGCAGCCTTCCGTATGGCAGCCGACAAGTGTAGAGGAAGCAATTCAATTGAAACATAAATGGGGTAAAGATGCTGTCCTTGTTGCTGGAGGTACTTGGCTTCGCACGCGCTGGGAAAATGGGCTCTCCCCGATACCGCAGCATTTCATTAGTCTTGGACGAATTCTTGTCCTCTCGGGATTAACGGTTAATTCCCAAGGTCAAGTTCATATAGGCCCTGCCCTAAGCATTGCAGATTTGATGAAAAACGAGCTGGTTCAGCAGAAATGCGGACTTCTCGTGCAAGCCTGTTCGGAGATTGCAGCCCCGTCGATTCGGAATTTAGCCTCGATCGGAGGCAATGTGATGACACGTACAGGAGATCTAATTCCCGCACTGCTTGTGATGGATGCACAGATCATGTGTACAGATGGACAGAACGAGCGAATGATTGCGTTGAAGGATTGGCTGGCTGCTCCACATGGGGTTCCTGACGAGATCATGACGGGGATTATTGTGCAGACAACGGCGGGATTGGAAAGTAGGGACAGTACGGAGATCGCCGCCAAGAACCTTGAAGATGGTAAGCCGAAGGATGGGCAGTTAGCTGCTGCGATAGAAAAGGAGTTCATCCATGAGTTCTACCTCAAGGTTGGGCGCAGAGAGGCATTCACACCATCGGTCGTCACCGTCGCGGGCAGGCTTTCCCTCCACGCAGATGGGATGGTTACCGACATCGCCTTAGCGGCAGGCGGAGGCAACGCGGTTCCTGCGAGGTTCTCGGCTCTGGAAGCGGGAATGATCGGGAAACCGTTAACCAAGGCAGCTTTGCAGATACTTCACAAAGGGGTTATGGCTGATTTCAACGCTGTGGCAGATGATTATGCTGGGGTAGCTTACCGCAAACAGACGGCAGCGAATTTGATCATTTCGGAGTGTTTCAAGGCTTGGCACAAAGGGGGCGGAGCCTATGCTCCTTAATCGGAATGCGAAGAAATGGATCATTAGACCTGATGGCAAGGAGAAGGTAACAGGGGAGCTCCGGTATCTCACCGATTTAACCGCCCCTGGCATGCTGCACGGAAAAGTGCTGAGGAGTCAATACCCGCATGCTTGGATTCTTTCCATTGATACAAGCAAAGCCAAACAATTACCTGGCGTGCGCGTGGTCTTAACGGCTGACGACGTACCAGGATTGAACCTATTCGGAATTGCTTTTCCTCATCAGCCGGTGTTTTGTCAGGATCGTGTTCGATATATCGGGGATGCGTTGGCATCTGTTGCGGCAGATACAGAGGAACTAGCGGAATATGCACTAAGCCTCATTGAAGTCGTGTATGAGCCGCTTCCACTTGTAGATAACCCAGAAACAGCGCTGGAAACGGGTACGATTATGCTGCATCCCGAAGGGAATCTGCTACATCAAACCTCTCTACAGCATGGGGACACGAACATTGACGCAGTTTTCGCAACATGTGTACACGTCGTGGAAGAAACCTATCTAACGCCTCGACAAATGCACACGTATATGGAAACGGAAGGCGGTCTCTTTATCCCTGAAGATAATGGGAGGCTGACTGTGTACTCGCCGACCCAGCATGGCTATAAGGATCGCTTTCAGCTGGCGCGAATCCTTGGTATCCCAGAGGATCAAATCAGAGTCGTTTCCAGCCCAATCGGTGGTTCGTTTGGCGGGAAAGATGAGCTTAATGTGCAGCCTTTCGGCGCACTGATGGCACGAATGACAGGCAAGCCGATCAAAATGCACAATTCCCGCCGCGAGTCTGTGATCTCCGGCATTAAACGTCATCCGATGCGGATCACGATGAAAACAGGCACAGATGCACACGGAAAGCTGATCGCACATCAGGTTCGCATCCTTGCAGATACAGGGGCGTACGCGACACTAGGATGTGAGGTGTTGAATTTTGCAACCGAGCATGCGATTGGTCCGTACACGATCCCGCATGTCGATGTAGAAGGCAAGAGCGTCTACACGAATAACGGTGTATCCGGTGAGTTTCGGGGATTTGGCGGCAATCAGGTGATTTTTGCGGTGGAGAGCCAAATCGAGCGCCTCGCCGAGAAGCTCGGCATGGACGCGTGGGCGCTGCGCAAGCTCAACTTGCGCCAGCCAACCGATCCTGGCCCGATGGGCCAACAGATCGTGGCCACCGAAGGCGCCGTCCAGGTGTGGGCGAAGGCGCAGGAGTCGCCGCTCTGGGCGAAGCGCGCCAGCAGCGCGCGCCATCCAGAGCAAGAGCTGTGGCTGCGCCGAGGCGTCGGCGCTGCGCTGGTGATGCACGGTGCCGGGCTAGGCCTCGGTATCCCCGATCACTCCGGCGGCCGCATCGAGCTCACGCCGGAGGGCAAGATCCAGGCCTCCTTCGGCTTCGAGGAGTTCGGCCAAGGGCTCTATGCAGCACTCACGTTGATGCTGCAGGACTGCTTCGGCTGCGCCGCCGATGACATCAGCATCGTCATCGGCGATACCGACCGCGTGCCGAGCAGCGGTTCGAGCACGGCCTCACGCGCCACCACGATGATGTGGCGCGCGCTCCAGCAGCTGAAGCCAGCCTTCGTGCTGGCGCTGCTGGAGCAGGCTTCGCTGTGCTGCGGCGTTCCGGCCGCAGAGCTCGCAACCGGCGCAGGCGGGATTCATCACAAAGGTGATGAATCGGGGGAGCCGGTTGTCACGTATGCGGAGGCCGCTGCGGCAGCAGTGAAGCCGATCCTCGCGCATACGGAGTTCGACTACCCGACGACGCCCGAAGGGCGGGTCGGGGCGCATTACCTGTACTCTTACGCGGCCGCTATCGTAGAGGTAGAAGTCAATATGCTGACCGGACGGGTCAAGGTGCTCCAGACGGATCATGTCATCGCCGCAGGACCAGTGATTAATCCGATGGGCTTTTTAGGACAAATTGAGGGCGGCAGTGTAATGGCATTGGGTTACACATTGACTGAGGATGCAGTGATGAAGGAAGGTCGTTATCTCAGGCATAATCTCGATACGTACCTCGTTCCCACGTTCAGCGACAGCCCACTTCGTATTCAAGTTGAAGCGATTGAAGAGCTGCCGGAGGGAGATACATTTGGCCCTCGTGGCGTTGGAGAAATCGGTTCTGTCGGCTTGGCTCCTGCCATTACGGCGGCAGTACGGCAAGCGACAGGCATTTGGGTAAATAAGTTGCCCATATCACCAGAAGACATCGTGCAATCCATCGATTGGTTAGAAGGGGTGGAGGCCAGTGATTAATACATCTTTTGTGCTTGATTGCACCATTAACGGGAAAGCAGTTTCGATCCCAGTACCTGCGTCCAAAAGGATGTCAGCGATTTTGCGGGATGATCTGCTAATGACCGGTACCAAGGTTTCTTGTGAAATTGGGCGCTGCGGCGCATGCATGATTCTGCTCGATGGTCAACCTGTGAATTCCTGTTTACTGATGGCATATCAAGCATCGGGCAAGGAGCTTACGACCATTGAGGGGATATCGGCAGGGAAAGAGCTGCATCCGATTCAACAAGCCATGTTAGAGGAGGGGGGATTGCAGTGCGGTTACTGTACCGCTGGCATGGTTGTAACCTTAACCGCGTTGTGGGAATCGAACCCTGCTCCAACGAGGGCTGAGGCTGAGAAAGCACTGTGCGGGAACATATGCCGGTGCACAGGGTATGAGGGGATTTTCAGAGCAGTAGAGAAATGCGGATTGTCCATCAAAAGAGAGGGGTAGAAGCGATATGAGAAAAACCATGCTGTCTATTACTGCTATTATGCTAGTGATCTTAAGTGCCTGCTCCACGACAAGTACCACAACAGAATCGAGTACCGCACCTGCTTCCACCACAGCTGCTTCTACGGCAGCAACAACAGAGAAGAAGTTGCCAAGAGTTGCTTTTGTCTATATCGGTGTGCCGGGGGATGGCGGATGGACGTTCGAGCATGACCAAGGTCGTCTGATGATGGAGAAAGAACTAGGGATTAAAGCAACGACGGTTGAAAATATTCCAGAAGGCCCTGACGCTGAGCGTGTATTTGAGGAGTTGGCTCAGAAAAATGATATTATTTTCGGAACCTCCTTCGGGTACATGGACCCCATGGTAGCGGTGGCGGCGAAGCATCCGAATGTGAAATTCCTGCACGCCACTGGCTACAAAACAGCGCCGAACCTAGGCACGTACATGGGACGTGAATATCAAAGTGCTTACCTGGTTGGTATGGCTGCAGGGAAAATGACGAAAAACAACCATTTGGGCTATGTCGGCGCGTTCCCGATTCCAGAGGTTATTTATACGATTAATGCGTTCACGTTAGGTGCGCAAAGTGTGAATCCGAATATTGATGTCTCTGTAGTGTGGAGTAACACATGGTTTGATCCTGCTACAGAGAAGCAAGCGGCTATTTCCTTGTTGGATAAAGGCGTAGACGTGTTGGCGGCGTACCAAGATTCACCGGCAAGCATTCAAGCGGCTGCTGAACGCAAAGTATGGGGCATCGGGAACGATTCCGATATGGGCAGATTCGCACCGGATACGTACATATCGAACCCGAAATGGAACTGGGGCCCTTACTACGTGAAAACGGTGAAAAGTATCATGGATGGTACGTGGAAAGCAGATAGCTACTTCGGCAGTATGAAAGAGGGCATCACAGACATCGCGCCGCT
This sequence comes from Paenibacillus sp. 01T442, assembly GCF_056398345.1. Classification (NCBI taxonomy): domain Bacteria; kingdom Bacillati; phylum Bacillota; class Bacilli; order Caryophanales; family Paenibacillaceae; genus Paenibacillus; species Paenibacillus sp. 01T442. The sequence continues at coordinate 50,921 of NZ_JBFTPF010000031.1, read as the reverse complement.
TGGCAAAAATGTGCCAGGGGATGTTAAAGCGCTCGTGGAGAAGAAAAAAGCGGAAATTCTGAACGGTACGTTCGAAGTATTCCAAGGGCCTATCGTCGATCAAGAAGGCAAAACACGCTTCGAATCCGGAAAGAAGATGACGGACGAAGAAATCCTTGGCACGACTTGGTTTGTTAAGGGGATTAAAGGTGTCATACCTAAATAAAGGACGAAGGATGTGACTGGCGATGACAATACAAGATATCGCATTAATTCACGAGTGGCACCCGGTGTTGTTGTCGTCAGCACTCACGGATAAGCCGGAGGCTGTTGTAGTACTAGGGGAGAAAGTGGCGGTATTCCGCACCACGCAAGGCGTCCACGCTTTCAAAGACTTATGTATTCATCGCGGTGTGCCGCTCTCACTGGGGAAAGTAAGCGGCGATGAGTTGGTTTGCGCGTACCATGGCTGGTCTTACAATGGCTGTGGTACATGTACCAAGATTCCTTCCTTACCGAAGGAACAGGTCATTCCTCCGAAAGCCAAGGCTTTCGTTTACTCCTGCGTAGAAGCACATGGACTAATCTGGGTGTGCCTAGGGACACCTGCAGGACCTCTGCCTAAAGTGAGTGCCTATGTGCCAGAGGGCTTCAAGGAAGTATTCATGGGGCCTTATACCCTGCAAGCAGCAGGTCCTCGCATTATTGAGAATTTCCTCGATGTATCCCACCTTATGTTCGTGCATGAGGGACTGCTGGGCGATAGTGAGTTCGCTGAAATCAATGATTATCACGTGTTAGAAGAGGACGGCGTTCTGCGTTCTGAAGAAATCATCGTGTATCAGCCGGACGCGGATGGGACAGGGCGCGGTGTAAATAGCCGTTATGTATATGAGGTGTTCGGTCCTTTATGTGTAGCTTTTACTAAGAGAGATGACGTATCCGATCATATCTTTCGGTTGTTTCTGATGGTGTTGCCGGTTACGGAGCAGACTAGCGTGGCTTACATGCTGAAGCAAAGGAACTATGCGTATGACGAGCGCGATGAGGTATTCATCCAATTCCAAGACAGGCTCATTGAGCAGGATCGGATCATGGTTGAGAACCAGAAGCCGGAGCTGCTGCCGCTAGATTTGCAAGCTGAGCTGCATCTGAAGTGTGATCGTTTGAGCATCGCTTACCGCAAACGCCTTCGCGAGTTAGGTGTCACCTTCGGGACGGCCTAGCGAGATTTGTCGGATTAGGGAAGAGTAGTGCGAATGACATGCATACGAAATAAAAAAAGGATTGTATAATTAGCATGTGGCTAATATGCAATCCTTTTTTATATTTGGTAAAATAAGACTACTAGATTACCACCAATAGTTAGAAGGCTCATTGGCATTTTGTTTTCTTGTGTCTGAAGGCGTTGTAAATGTTTTGATAAGTGCAGCTGTTTCTTCAGCAGATAAAGGTTGAGCCACCATAAAGGAATCTGCTTGCTTGCGCAGTTCTGCGCGTTTCACTGCTTGTACGGAACGTTGCAATTCTGGGTTCAATTGAATAATCGCCATTGGTTTAGCTCCCTCTTTTTTAAGAATAGGTTACAAGAGTGATTATAGCAAAATAATGGAATTTAGGGGAGAGGTAATTGAAAATAGTAGTGAAAATTTCTGTGAGTATGTATATGGTGCTCTTCATTGCCTTGCAAATCTGGTGCTCGTTTGTAACCTTCCATTTTCCCTATAATGGTATCTACTTGGACACAGCTCGTACAGATGAGTGGATCGTCAGTAAACTTGAGGCGAATAGCACGAATGATAAGATTCATATCGGCGATAAAGTCATTGCGATTGATGGTAAACCACCAGGTGAATGGTCAACCGTCAAGCGGTGGAATGTGGTTGAGAAGGCGAACACGGTTGTGATTGGGCGAGATGGCGTCGTAGATTCTATCGATTTGAGGACAAGCCGACCAGCCCTGTTCGATATCATTTCGCTCGCCGAGGAATTCGTCTGTCTATTCATGTGCGTACTCTTATTAGTAAGGGAAAGTCGTTCGCCTTCGGCACGCTTGCTCGCTTTCTCGTTCCTTAGCGCTGCCCTCATCTTCATGAGCTTAGGCGCATCCATGCGGGGAGATTTAATAGGCAAGTTGATGATTGCTAGTTCGATGATGGTGCTGCCTATTGTCTTTCTACATTTCCTTGTGGTGTTCTTCAAAGAAAAGGGAGACATGGAGCTGCCCAAGGGTCATTTTAAATATTTGTACGGGATTGCCTTCCTAGCTTTTGTTTTGAGAGGTCTATACTTATTTCCTTCGATGGCGTTCGTGTATCGGTATGACGGATCGGTCACGATGGGATTCTTCATCATTGTTATTTCCTTAAATATTTCCCTATTGGCAACGTTGTTTGTAAAGATTAGGAAAGCGCAGACGCCGCTGGCTGGTATTATCAAAAGTGTGTTCTACTCCTTGCTCATTTCGTTTCTACCTATTATCTGTCTCTCGTTCCTCCCGCAGCTCATTATCGGAGATTGGATATTCGATCCTATTTATACAAGTTGGCTATTATTAATATTTCCCATCACGTTCTCTTATTTAATCGCTTCCGATCAGTTATACGATATTGGTCTTGTCGTACGGCGTGTTTTATTTGCTTGCCTGATGGCCGTAGTACCTGTCAGCTTGTTTACTGGCGCTTTTGCTATTATTTTTCATGGGGAAACCAACGGAAAGCAAATTTTATTCGTATTCCTAGGCTCGATCTTCCTGCTTTCTGCCATGTTGTATGCAGCCGAATATTGGACGACGAGATTAGAGCCCTATTTGTTCCCGAGGAAGTATGTATTGAAGTCAGCGCTAAAAAAGATTTCCAAAAATCTGGGAACTATCTCCAGTTTTCGTGATCTGAAGGATATCATCCTAGTGGATATTGTGGGCACGCTGCAAGTGACAGGTGGCGCGATTGTTTTTCGGCATAAAAACGATATGGAGATTTTCTGTGAAGGTGAAGTCGATACGGCAGAAATCCAGCGTTTGGTGAATTCATCTGCCATGCTCGATCATCCATACTTCACGTTCATGGAAATGAACTGCCATGAGGAATACACCAGCTATCTCATCGTAACTCGGAAGAAGACGAACACACGGATATCGAAGGAGGAGCTGCAGTGGCTGCAGTTAATCACTTCCTACTTGGAAGTAAGTATGGAAAATGTGTATCTGATTCGTAAGTTAACGGGCAGACTTCAGCAAATGGTTTCCCATCTTCCGCAGGAAGAACATCTCTGGTTACGGAAGGTGATGTTCGAGCTGCAGGAGGAGGAACGTGTTCGAATTGCCACGGATCTTCATGATACGACGATGCAGGATTTATTTTTCCTCAAGCGAAGATTAACCTCATTGGCCGAGAAACCTTCGATGCGTCAAGAGGATCGTGAACAGCTGAACAGCATGAACAACTTCGTGGAAATGATCAATGCCAGCTTGCGTCAGAGCTGCTTCGAATTGAATCCTCATCTGTTGAAAGAGGTAGGGTTGAAGCAAACCTTGAAGACGTTCGTTGAGAAGGAATCGTATACGACGCCGTTCGAGATTTCCTTCCGAGCCGAGCAAATTTCCGAAATCGAAGGCAAGGATTTACCGGCCAAACGGCATATCTTCCGGATTGTACAAGAATTACTTAACAACGCGAAGAAACATTCGCAGGCGGCTAATGTCAGCTTTCATTTGTGGGAAGAAGATCATTTCTTTTATTTAAGTTATCGGGATGATGGCGTAGGGTTTCATGTGAAGGAAGAGGTCGCCGTTGAAATCGCCGCATCGGGTGGTATGGGGCTTGCTTATATGAGAAGCCGTGTGCTGCATGTAGGCGGGAGCTTTGAACTGGAGACCGCTGAGGGGGAAGGGACCCATATTTTGATCACAATACCAACTGAGGAAGTGATGTCAGCATGAGCGAAATCGTCAAAACATTAGTGGTCGATGACCATCCCTTATTTGCAAGAGCGACGAAGACGTTGCTTGATGAGATAGATCGTATCGAGGTAGTTGGCGTTGTTAGTAATGCGAAGGAATGCTTGGAGTATGTAAAGTTGCATCAGCCTGGACTCATATTTCTAGACTATCAGCTTCCCGATCAGACGGGCACAGAAGTTGCCGCACAGCTGAAGCAGCTATATCCGCACATCCATATTATCATTTTCACTGGTATTGAGTTGGCAGGTATTTACAATAAATTGATTGAAATGAAAGTAAGCGGTGTCCTATCGAAAGAGTCGACGGAGCGGACGATCAAGAATATGGTGTATTGTATTTTGGATGGATATACGATGATTCCGCTGTCCGTTTTCAACCAGATGCAATTAAATGAGGCCGATGCAGGCGAAGAATGTGAACTGCAAGAGGAAGAAGTGCTCATGATGAACATGCTGGTTAAAGGGGCTACACACGAACAAATTGCTGAACGAATTTTCATGAGCAAACGTACGGTTGATAATTATTTGCGTAAAATTTATGATAAATGGGGCGCGAAATCAAGGACAGAGGCTTTGGAGAAGTTTATCAAAAGTAAATATTACACCTGAAAGTAGGCGCTTCGCATGCAGGACATTCAGCAGCACATGGCACGGATGATGGATGATTATATGTTTGATGAGGATTTGAAAATGCTGCTGAGATCATGTATGTCAGATAACGAGACCTCGAGTCTGTCTTGGTCCAAAGTCACGTTGTGCACACACGCTATGTTTGGTGGGGGTTCGCCTGATATCTATCGACGAGCGGCTTTGACGGAGCTAGTTGTTCTTATCCTGGATATCGTCGATGATCTGCAGGATCAGGACAGCGAAAGTAAGCCTTGGATGCGCGTGGACACGGCGAGTGCGTTGAATGCTGTATTGGCGCTTCTGATGGGTGTGATAGGTGAATTGGGCAGGATAAATGCCAGCGGAACGATGCTGGTTGAAATTAGCAAAATCATTGCTAGATCGATTAATGGCCAGCATAAAGATGTGATTAATGCGGTTTCCACTGTCGATGAATATTTATGGATGACCCAAGAGAAGTCGGGTTCGTTATTCCGTCTTGCTTGCTTCCTAGGCTATTCGGATACAGCCTGTGCAGAAGGAACAATAGAGCAGCTGCATCAGATCGCCGATTGTGTGGGACTTCTCCACCAGATACAGAATGATGTGCGGGATCTCGTTCGCTATGATGAGAAAAGTGACCTCATGGCGAAGAAGCGAACGCTGCCCATCCTGTATCTCCTCTCCATCGAAGATGAAGAGTTCTCACCTGTGAAGGCCTATTTCAGGGGCGAGATCACGGCTGAACGTTTTGCAGAAAAGGAAGACGAAGTGAAACAGTTGATTCAGGACTCGGGCTGCTTGGAATATGCACGCATCGTGCAATCGGTGTGCACGCAGAAAGCGGAGGAGTTATGGGCAGAGCTGCCGGCGTTGTCGCCATGGAAGGAAGAGTTCCGGACGCTCACATGGGGCGATTTCATCAAGCTGGGTGTAGAAGTGGAGCAGGCATAGCGCCTGCTCTTTAATATCTCCTGAGCCCCAGGAAATAAATGGATTTTATGTAGTTAAATATTTGGATTCTCCAGTCAAACGCAGATTAGATGGAAAATATACAGTTAATTTTATACATTTTTACGGATATAAACGAAAGAAGTGATTTTAACTACATATTTTACAGTTAAATCCAGTTTTCGAGGAGATTTCTCGTAAATAGCTGTACATTTTCCAGTTCATACAAACCTCTAGCCTCTCAAAACCAACAAACTCCCCCCCAACCCCCATCAACGCCCGAGCGCCGAGATCTCGAGTATGCATGTGAGAACTGTATAGGTGCGATATATCCTAAGTATTACAAAGGCATTCGTGGATACAAGTACACCATAAAAAAATGATATGGAACGCAAAAATGTTGAATTTTAATCGGAAGCGGTCTTCTGATAGAATTTAGATGGAGTTGGTTTCGTATTATAGGAGCGTGCCTGTGCGAAGAGATGATCCGAAAGGATGTGTTCCGTTCATACGGGTGAKCTTGGAATGGAGGAAGCGCATGTTTCAGATCCTCATCGTGGATGACGAGCATATTGAAAGAGAAGGGATTAAGCGATTAATCCATAAATATAAATTGCCCTTAGCTGTGTTGGAAGCTGAGAATGGTGAAGAAGCCTTAGAGATGCTAGCTTCGCATCCCATCGATATTGTTTTAACCGACATAAAGATGCCATTTATGGATGGCCTTACGTTGTGTGAGCGGGCACGGGCGCAGTTCCCGGAGTTGAAAATTATTATTTTCAGCGCATATGGGGAGTTTGAGTATGCACAGCGGGCGATTCACTATCAAATCTCCTCGTATCTGCTCAAGCCCATCGATGTGAGTGATTTCCAAAGAGCCTTTCATGAGGTCATTGCCCTCTGTCATAAGGATCAGGAACAAGAGAAGGAAGAACTGTTCTTAGAGATCCTTCATGCTGCGCAAGCTTCTTCATCGCTCTCTCGCAAGTTAGATCTTATCGGGCTACATTTTAATCAGATGTCCATTCAATTGATTCTAATAGACTACAGTTCATCGGTCTTTGATGTAGAGCATGACTTGCTTCCAGAGAGGCTTCAGACCGTCATTCGTGCGCCATTCGATTATGTGAATGTGAATGAAAGTCAGAGCTTAGTTTGTGTGCGATGGGATTACACGGTGCGTAAGGAAGATCTGGAGTCGCTAGGCAGCAAGTTGAAAGCAAGCATTGCGGACATCTACAACGAAACCTTTACAATGGTCATTTCCAGGCTAATCAATAAGGGAGATGAGTTGGCACCCGAGTTTAAGCTCATKGAGAATGTGCTGGACTATAAATTTTTCTTTCATGAAAGCACAGTGCTGTATACAGATGAAAGCCAAGGGCAAGAAGAAATAGCGAGCACCATCCCTAAGCTGATGGAAACTATCTATTGGCACTTGGAAGTCAAGGATGAGTTCGGCCTACGCCAAGGTGTTGAGCTATTCTTTAAGACGATTGACGGGAGCGGGCAGCATTCCGCGATTTACGTGAAGTACATGTGTACGGAGTTGGCTAAGAAAATAGGGGAAAAGGCAGGTAAAACGGACGTCCACGCTTTTAAGTCGATTGTTGAGGCCATATTCGGGTGTAGGTCCTTAGCCGAGCTGAAAGCGCAAATTCAAACTGTTCTGGGTTTGCTGGACGGCAATACGGATGTTCATAATCCGGAATTCAGTAAGAAAGTGATCAAGGATATCCGGAAACTGATTGAAGATAACTACACATCGGATATCAGCTTGCAATGGATTGCGGAGAAGGTGTTCCTTACACAGACCTATGTGAGCTACCTGTTTAAGCGGGAAGTAGGGCAAACGTTTGTTAAATATCTAACAACCATTCGGATGCATAAGGCGGAGGAGCTGCTGCGGGATACACATCTAACGATTGCGGACATTAGTCAACAAGTTGGCTATATGAATACGTCGTATTTCTGCAAAACATTTAAACAAGTTCATGGGCAAAGTCCAGCCAAATTCCGAGAAGGAACGAGCTGATATGAGAACTTTCCTAGCTTATTTCCAAAACTTAAGATTTAAGCAGAAGCTTTTTATCTCTTATATGGTCGTTTCCATTATTCCGGTTGTCGTATTGGGGATGTTTTCCTATCACCAAGCCAGCTCTTTCCTGCTTCAACAGGCGAAACAGAATTTGGATGGTTCGATTAGTCAAATCGCCGAGACGATTAACTATCGCGCGAAGCAGCATGAAGCGATCATTAATTCGATCACACAGAATGTTGTATTTAAGCGCATTTTTATTAGTAATGACGGTGATTTTCCTGTTTTGTATCGGGATTATGTGGATCCGTTCTTCAGTAATATTCTTGATTTTAATCATGATATCTTACAAATATCGGTGTTTACCGAGAATCAGTCTATTCTGCGTGGCGAATATATTCTGCCGCTGGAATTGACATCAGATCTGAAGTGGGCGAATCAGCAGACGCATTCGAAAGAAACACAATGGAACATTAAGAATGGTAAACTCTTCGCTACAAGACCGTTCGTAAGTGAAGAGGGCGTGCAGGTAGGGAAGACACCCGCGGTGTTGTTCCTGAGCATCGATGCCGATAGTTTGTTTCAAGGCTTGGATGATATCAAAACGAAAGCCTATGGAATTTTGATTTTAGATAAAGAAGGTAAGCAAATTCTATCTAAAAACATGAAGATGAGTGCAGAGCTGCCAATCTCCTCGCTGCCGTCCTCCCAGTTGATGGAGCGAATCGGTTCATTTTCGATGCATGCAACGGATTACATGTACATCACAGCGGATATGGCGGAGCCGGGCTGGAAGCTTGTTTATTTTACGCCTAAGAGCGGGATCTCGGTGGATGCAAGGAGCATTGTCAGTGCGACAGCCTTGATTGTCTTGGTTTGTTTGGCGGGCTTGCTGCTCATTATCTGGATGTTCTCCAACACCTTCGTCAAACGTATTATTAAGCTCAATAAGAAGATGATGATCGTCGAAAATGGGAACCTGAAGATTGACGTATCGAGTCAGTCTAGAGATGAAATTGGTCAATTGACTAATCGATTCGGTAATATGCTTGTGAACATTAACACCTTGATCGAAGAAGTGTATCAAAGTAAGATCACGCAGAAAGAAGCGGAGCTCAAGGCGCTGCAAACGCAGATCAATCCACACTTTCTATATAACACCTTGTCGATTATTAATTGGAAGGCTTTAGAGATTGACGCGATGGAAATTAGTCAGATCACGAATACCGTTTCACGTTTCTATCGAACGGTTCYCAATAAGGGGAGAGATTTCATCCCTGTTCGAAATGAATTGGAGAATGCCAAGGATTATATGCATATCCAAAGTATCATGCACAATTATCGCTTTGATTTCATTTGTGAAGTAGATGAAGCGCTATTGCGATATGACATGATTAATCTTATTTTTCAACCGATATTGGAAAATGCGCTAGAGCACGGTATTGATAAGCTCCGTAAGGGGAGTGGGCGCGGCTGTATCACCCTGCGAGGGTATAGGTCGGGAGATGATCTGGCGTTCTGCATCGCAGATAACGGACCAGGGATGAGTAAGGAGCTTGCCGAAGAGGTTATTCAATTGAGCTCGATCGGGTACGGGTTGAAAAATGTGCATGATCGCATCCAGATTCGCTTTGGTCAGAGCTATGGCTTGCGAATTGAAAGTGAACTGGGGCACGGCACCAGCGTATTTCTGAACTTTCCCGCCTATACGGCGGAGGGGTATTCCAGGGAAGATGATAGTACTAGATGAGGAAACACCTATGAAGTCGGCGTGAAGACGTCCGGGCTGAATGGGTGTTTTTTTACGTAAAAAAGTGTTACATATCGCAAAAATGTTGGATATTTGCAAAGTCAGTCATGCGCTAAAATTACCTTATTGGATGATTGATTGAAAGGAGTTGGAGTTATTGGGGGATAAGAAACCGCTGCTCATCAAGCTGATACGCAGAGATAAACTGCTGCTGCTGATGTTTTTACCGGTGTTTCTGTATTATTTCATATTTTGTTACTTGCCGATGCCGGGGATCCTCATTGCATTCAAAAACTTTACACCAGGACATGGTGTTTTTGGAGGCGATTGGGTAGGGCTTAAGTGGCTGGACCAGTTCGTCCATTCTCGTTATTTCTGGCGACTGCTGAGGAATACCTTCCTGCTTGCGTTCTATCCGCTAGTCATCGGATTCTCGATCCCGATCCTTTTTGCCATATGCGTAGTTGAAATTAAGAATGGTCTCTTCAAGCGTTTTGCCCAAACGGTGACCTACCTGCCGCACTTTATCTCAACGGTTGTCATCGCGGGGATGATCATTAATTTCCTGTCTCCGACAGACGGTATTGTGAATACGTTCTTGGCTTCGATGGGCATGGCCAAAATTAATTTCATGATGGCGCCCGAATGGTTCCGATCTATTTTCACGGCGTCAGGAATCTGGCAAAGCTTCGGTTTTAGCTCCATTATCTACATCGCGGCTATTATGGGGATCGATCAGGAAATGTACGACTCTGGCAAAATTGATGGCGTTAACAAATTTCAAGAAGTATGGCATCTCACACTGCCAAGCTTGAAGCCAACGATTGTGATTCTGTTTCTACTCTCCATCGGCGGCATTATGAGTGTGAATTTCGAGAAGGTATATCTGCTCTACAACGGTGCCACGTACGAAACGGCTGATGTGATCTCGACCTATGTATATAGGCAAGGGATTGAGTCACAGAACTTTGGCTTTGCTACAGCAGTGGGGCTATTCAATTCCATAATCAGTTTCATCTTAGTATATGCCGCCAACCAAGCGAGTCGTCGTGTGAACGATATGTCTTTGTGGTAGCAGCGCCTCAAGAAAGGAGGCCTTCATGGTTAAATCATGGACGGACCGGAGTTTTTATGTAATCGTTTACAGTCTTGTCGCACTTGCGATTGTTGTGACCCTATATCCATTTATTTATTTGGTGAGCATCTCCATGAGCTCGGTAGAAGCCATAGACAATAAGTTAGTCACGTTCTTACCGGTAGATCTAAATTTTGATGGGTACAAAATGGTGCTCGGGTATTCCGAATTATGGAAGTCGTACTACAACACGATTTGGTACACCGTTGTGGGGACGATCTTTAATCTGGTGGCCACGTGCTTGGCGGCCTATCCACTTTCGAGAAAGACGTTCTTCCTTCGAAGAAAGCTTAACTTCTACATCGCCTTCACGATGTATTTCTCTGGCGGGTTGATTCCTCTTTATATGGTAATTACGGAATTAGGACTCTATAACACCAGGTGGGCGATGATTCTGCCCGTACTGGTAAGCACCTTTAACGTCATGATCTTGCGATCAGCTTTCGAGGCGATTCCGAATGAAATATTTGAGAGCGCTAGCATGGATGGGGCAAAGGATTTCACCTTGCTGTTTCGCATCGCGATCCCACTTACCAAGCCAACCTTAGCGGTGCTGACTTTGTACTATGCCGTTGCCCATTGGAATGATTTCTTCAATGCGCTGCTGTATCTCGGGAAGTCGGAACTGCAGCCCTTGCAGATCTTCCTCCGAAGGGTACTCATTATGGCTTCCCCTGAAATTATGCAGAAAATGGGCGGCGAGACAGCGGCCAAAGCACTGGCTGTTTCGACACTGCAAGTTCGTTATGTTTCGATTGTAGTCAGCATTTTACCGATTATTACGATTTATCCGTTCATTCAAAAGTATTTCGTACGTGGTATCACGCTAGGTGCAGTCAAAGGGTAGCGATACTCTTGCTGATAGATAAGTGGGCTTTATACATTGAGGGAGGGTTTCGTATATGAAAAAAACACTCAAAACAACAGCAAGTCTGTCTCTGATTACGGCTTTATTCGCGATGGTAGCTGCAGGTTGTACAAGTGAAGGGAGCTCAGAACCTACGGCTAGTTCAGGAGCGGCGACGGTAAAACCAGATGCGAGTGCTGCGGCAGCGCCAGCGGGCTTCAATTACACAGGCACAGGGCCAATCACCGATAAAGCGGGATCGCTCAAAATTTTAGCCACGAACGCATGGACGAACAATGTTGATTTAAACCAAGCTCCGATCGTCCAAGAGTTGAGTAAACGGGCAGGTATTACGGTCAATTGGGAACTGCTTCCACCATCGACCTATCAAGATGCGATTAGCCCGCGACTTGCGGCTGGGGCTGATCTCCCCGATGTGATCTATCAGCTGGATCAGGATCAGACGATGAAAAACATTCAAGGCGGCTTGTTCAAACCTCTGAACGATTATATCGATAAATATGGCGTAAACATCAAGAAGTTGTTCGAGAAATACCCTGCGCTGAAAGCAAGCTTAACGACGCCAGACGGGAAGATTTACTATCTGCCGCAGCTGGCTGTAACGAAGAACTATATGCCAACTTTTATGGTTAACCAGAGATGGTTAGATAAGCTGGGATTACAGGATCCAAAGACGCTGGATGAATTCACGGATATGCTTCGTAAGTTCAAAGCGAATGACCCGAATGGCAATGGCAAGCAGGATGAAATCCCATTCTCGGTAGCGCCTAATCAACTAGCGAATGCCTTTGGACCGGTATTCGGCTTGGATTTAGCCAATAACTTCTATGCAGACAAGGACGGCAAGGTGCATTATTCGTACTACGAACCGAACTATAAGGAATATTTAACCTACTTAAATAGTTTGTACAAAGAGGGATTGTTAGAGTCGGATTTCGCCAGCGTCACCGCGGATCAGATTACTTCGAAATTCTCGCAAAACATAACAGGCGCTACGTTTAACTTTAGTTGGTATACCTCGATGGTATATAGTAAGCTGTTCAAGGATTACGATCCTTCAAAGCCGTTAATTAAAGGGATCGCCCCATTCAAAGGGCCGCATGGTGATCAATTCTATATTGGACGGAACCCGATTACAGGTATATTCGGCGTTTCCAAGAATGCCAAGGATCCTGAGCTGGCGTTCAAATTTTTGGATTATGCGAGCAGTGAAGAATCCAAAGAGATGTATGTGTGGGGACTGAAAGGACAAACGTATGATGTGGTTGACGGTAAAAAGCAATTTACGGAGAAAGGTAAAGATAATGATTTCATTCAGAAATTCGGTATCAATCCAACGAATTTGCCGATTGAGCAATCCGTCGATGCAACGGATGTACTGGTAGCACCGTGGCATGCTAAGATTGATAAAGAGATGGAGAAATATATCAAAGCACCGTTCCCATTCGTATACGCCCTGAAAGCTGAGGCTGACAAAGAGAATACGGTGATGCCGGATATCACGACGTACGTGAATGAAATGAATATTAAGTTTATTACCGGCAAGGAAAGCCTGGATAAATTCGATAGCTATATCAAGTCGTTGAAAAGTATGGGTGTTGAGGATGTTATTAAAGGCAGACAAGCGCAATATGACCGTTATCTCGCAGCCAGTAAGAAATAAATAACGATTTGTCGTTCGGGTAACCAACACAGCAGCCGCGGAAATGGCTGCTGTGTTTATCCATTTGCGGCGACGAATCCAAAAGGGCGGTTTCAGGATGAAAAGATCCACCTATATGCTGCTGTTCATCGTGATTTGTACGTCGATTGTTGTGCTCATGATAGTTTGCAAGGGAGGAGATTCTGGTCTGACACCAACAACGTCACACACGAACAAGGCGGGGCAAGGCCTAGCGCCAACCACCTTACATCTCTTATTTCCTTTGGAGAAGCCAGCCGCCCAAGATGAAGTTATCCAAGCCGTTGAGAACAAGCTTGCCAAGGATGGCTTGCCGATCAAGCTCGAATTTACGTATATTCCGTATGATCAGTACTGGAATAAGCTGTGGCTAAATGCGGCAAGCGGGGAGCCTTATGATATTGCTTTATCGGCGTATTCGAATATCGCAGATTTAGTTTCGAAGAAAGTACTAGCGCCCTTGGATGATGCGCTTCGCGATTATGGTCAAGCAATTGTTGCGAGTACACCGGATTACGCTTTTCAAGGCGTAACGATTAACGGACATATCTATGGGATTCCTCGTGTGATGCCGATTGCTGAGTTTCAGAGCTTCGTGCAGATTAGAGGCGATCTGAGAAAAAAATACGGTTTACCGGAAATTAAGACGGTGGCCGATATGGATACGTACTTGGAGACGATTCATCAAAAAGAACCGACGATTACGCCCTATTTTTACGATACAGGCCGTTTCTTGCTTCGAGAATATGGGGATGTCGCTTTTTTTGCGGGAGGTTACTTGAATGCTCCTGTGTATATTGATCCGGCGGATCCACAGCTGAAGGTCAGAGATACCTATGAGTCAGATTTTTTCTTTCATATCATGGATAAGATGCATGAATGGCAAAAGAAGGGTTACATTCCCTATGGGCCGTCGGACACCTCGAAGTATCCAGATCCAGAGCTTGCTTTTAACTCAGGTAAAGTGGCGGCAACATGGAGCGTTGTTATGAAGCAAACTGAGCGCATTGATGCGTTCAAAGCCATGCTTCCAGCGGGAGAGCTGGAGAATGTGTATTTGCATCCAGAGAAGCCGAAGTATTTATATACCGGTGCTGATAATATTCTTTCGGTATTTTCGACAAGTCAGCATGTGAATGAGTCTGTTGCTTTCCTCAATTGGCTGAGAAGCAGCCAGGAGAACTACGATCTCTTCACGTATGGGATCAAGGATGTGAATTACATTCTGAAGGACGAGGCCATCGTTTATGACGGGATCGCGCCCGAGCATCAGTATAACCCGATCAGCTGGACCTGGAATGATATTCGGTTTGCTCGGTTTAGTACCTATATCTCACCTGCCTATAGCAAAGAGCTGCGGGACTGGGATAAGGAAGCGATCGCGTCCCCAACGCTCGGCTTTGTGCCTGATCTGGCGCCAATTAAATCGGAGATTGCCCAGCTGAATGTCATCATTACGGAGTATTTACCGATTCTGTATGATGCGAAAGTGGACTGGACACCTACAATGGCTAGCTTCAGAGCCAAATTAAAAGATGCTGGCATGAATCATGTTATATCGGAAATTCAACGTCAATTTGATGCTTACCGCGCTAGTAGAAAGKGTGAAAGACGATGATTACAGTTACCGTTGCAGCAGATGGGAGCGGCGACTTCATTTGCATACAAGAGGCAGTTGATCGTATTCCCGCAGGGAGAAGAGAGCCGACAACCATCCATATCAAAAGTGGTGTTTATAAAGAGAAGTTATATATTGATAAGCCTTGGATAACGCTGGTTGGCGAAGGAGCGGAAACGACCGTTATCTCTTATGATGATTATGCGAAAAAGGTATTTCCAAGCGGAGAACCTTATCACACGTTTCATTCTTACACGGCTTACATAGGCGGGGATCATATTACGGTGGAGGGGATCACCTTCGAGAATACAGCGGGGAGCGGGGACATCGTGGGGCAAGCCTTGGCTGCCTATGTCGATGGGGACTGCGTTGTCTTTCGCGATTGCCGATTCCTCGGGCATCAGGACACGCTGTTCACAGGGCCGTTGCCACCGAAACCGCGAGATCGAGGCACCTTTGGCGGTCCAAGGGAAGATGCGCCGAAACGTCCGGTGAGGCAGTATTACGAACGCTGCTATGTGGAGGGGGATGTTGATTTTATCTTTGGCTCGGCGACAGCTGTGTTTCAGGAGTGTGAGGTTGTCTCCTTGGGACGCGGCTGGATCACAGCTGCCTCTACCCCAGAGGAGGTTCCATATGGCTATGTATTTCTGAGGTGTAAGCTAACGGGTGATGCGCCTGAGCAGTCTGTTGGTCTAGGGAGGCCGTGGCGGAATTATGCGAAGGCGGCGTTCGTCGATTGCTGGGTAGGGCCGCATATAAAGGCTGCGGGCTGGGATCGATGGAATGAACAGGAACCAATAGATGAAGTAAGGTACATAGAGTTTGGGAGCGTAGGCCCTGGAGCCGTAACTCGCGGGCGCGCGGAGTGGGCACAGGAGTTGACGGCAAGTGAGGCAGGGGAGCTGACAGCTCGGCAAGTTCTTGCAGGTGACGATGGATGGGATCCAACGCGAATAGGTGAATAAAGCTTGTGGCCGTCTGGAGGATATCTCCTGGCGGTTTTTCTTTGTAAGCGTGCAGAGGGGCGAAGCATCGATGAAAAACACGCTTACAGTGTGGAAAGAGTGCGGCGCTCTGCCGACCTCATGCGCAGTAGTGATGAAAACACGCTTACAGCGTGGAAAAGAGTGTGCCAAGCCGACCTTACCGCACTGTAGTGATGAAAACACGCTTACAGCGTGGAAAAGAGTGCGCCAAGCCGACCTTACCGCACTGTAGTGATGAAAAACACGCTTAGTGCGTCCGAAATCCCCGTTCCACCGCTCACCTCCGACTGTAACCCTGAAATAGATGCTCAAAGATGCAAAAGTACACTTATTTTCGGGGGAATGGGCTATAAAATGGTAAATTGATGCGAAAAGGCAACCTTTTGGGCCGAATATTGACCGAAATGAGGAGGGAGGTCGAAATAGTTGCACTTTTGCACTTATTTCATTAGGGCAGATGACTTCGCCAATAAAGGTTGCACTTTTGCATTTTTCATACTCGATAGCTGTACGCCTGCGCCGAATAATGTGATTGATGGAATGTTGATCTTGACGTTGTTGACAATCATTATCAATAAAATTATAATTAATATTATATTATAATAATTATAAATAGTAGATGTGGATTCTTCGAGTTAATTACAGCATTTGAAAAGTAAGCCATAGTCCCCACCAATGAAAGAGGAGGTTACCCTAATGGTCAAACATGATCTGAATCAAGCTTTACAGCGGATGCGGGCAAGGAATATCACGTTAACCCCGCAGCGGCAAGCGTTACTAACGTATCTATATGCGCAGGAAAGTTACGTGGCGGTGAAAGACATATGCGAGGCAATGGTCGGTGAGTATCCGCATCTGAATGCAATGACAGTCAACAGCACTCTGCACGTTTTTAAACTGCTGGGATTAGTGAATGAGTTGACGGTTGGCGGAACTTCTTTACGATATGAAGCGGCTATTTGCTCGTAAGTGAATTCCCGTATGGATTTAGTACGCAATCAGTCGGCCGTTATCATGCCATTGTCCATATAAGGTATTCAAACGGGTCTGTTCAATAAACTTGGTTAATCGATTCTGATACAACGTTTCATCGTGGCGTACAGACTGAATATTGTCGATTTTGACTCTAACATAGAGCTCTGGCAAGGATTGAAAATGGCGATATAGCACATCGTCCTGACGTAATTGCGCTAAGATATCTTCATGTATGGTGAAAGATGCGGTGTTCATATCTGGTAATACACGATATCCTGCATCTGTCATGAGGCCTAATTTATCTAACCTTCTGACGCGTTCCTTGTTGAGCTCTGTCCAGTTACTCTTCTTTTTCCTTGGCGAATATCGGTGCGCTGTTTGTGTGTCATCTATTTTTTTAATGGTGCTATCAATCCAGCCGAAACATAAGGCTTCTTCAACAGCATCTAAGTAACTTTCGGAATGTCGCCCTGTAGGAACTAACCAACAATAATCTTCCGTGTTGTGATGATCACTTAGCCAATTTCGCCAGTCTTGTCTTGTGTGTACTTTCACGATTTTATCTATGATCATAAATTTCTAGTCACCTCTGATTATCATTATAACCAAACGCACTGACAGCTGTATGTCAGTGCGTTTGTTGTTTTTACATAAGAATGAAGTCATGTCGAAAAATATGTATGTTCGTCATATAAGTGATTTTGAAATGAAAGAATAACGGAGATCTCATATACCGATGTTGAGAAACTCATCTTTCCTCACGAACAGGTAATAGCTAGAAAATGTGCCTTAAAAGCGAACTATTTAAAAGAAATATGAGAAAATCGTTCGTTTTTTCAAATTGACATGGCACGTTAGTTGGTAGTAAACTAGGAAAGCGGGAAATGAAGCCGCACTAATTGAAAATGTCGAATCAACTCGTATAAAATCAGGGATAAGGCCTGGAAGTATCTACCCAAAAACCATGAATTTTTGGACTACGAGGAAGCGAATGAGGGGAACCATAGGAAATGATGGTCTTTTTGCATTCGGTTCTTTTGCTGTCCAGCGTATAGAATCGTGAATTCTAGCTCTGGGCATTTTTTATTATAAAGGTGACGAAAGTGGGTTTAAGATGACGACGGTACGTGTTGGTGTAATTATGGGAAGCCAGTCGGATTGGGAAACGATGAAGCATGCTTGTGATATGTTGGACGAACTAGGTGTGGCGTATGAGAAGAAGGTTGTCTCCGCGCATAGAACGCCGGATCTGATGTTCGAATATGCAGCATCGGCTATCGAACGTGGGCTACAAGTCATTATTGCCGGAGCAGGCGGTGCGGCGCATTTACCAGGAATGGTAGCAGCCAAAACTGAGCTTCCGGTTATTGGTGTTCCAGTCAAAACGTCCACGTTGAATGGTATGGACTCATTGCTCTCTATTGTGCAAATGCCAGGCGGCATTCCAGTTGCTACAGTGGCTATCGGCCATGCTGGTGCAACGAATGCAGGCTTGCTCGCTGCGCAGATTCTGGGCGCTTTTGATCCAGAGATCCAAGCGAGAGTGAAAGCACGCCGCGCGCGTATCACGCAAACGGTGCTAGAAAGCAGTGACAACCTATGAGTGACACTTCCAGCGGTAAGGTCATCCAGCCAGGAGGCACAATCGGCATCCTTGGCGGCGGGCAATTAGGACGCATGCTTACACTAGCCGGACGCAACATGGGGTATCGCTTCGTAACGCTTGATCCGACAGAGGACGCGCCTTGCGGCCAAGTCGCGGATCAGATTCAAGCGAATTTCGACGACGTGGAGGCAGCTAGAAGGCTTGCCGCACGATCGGACGTGATCACGTACGAATTCGAAAACGTTGACGCACACGTCACCAACATCTTGATGGAAGAGTCCTATGTTCCACAAGGCAGTCATCTTTTATACACGACCCAGCACCGTCTTCGCGAAAAAAGAGCGATTGAATCGGCAGGCGTTCCAGTAGCGCCTTATGTGGAGATCACGAGCGAGGCGGAGCTGCGGGAAGCAGCCGAGCGCTTCGGTACGCCATGCGTCCTCAAAACCGCTACCGGCGGTTATGACGGCAAAGGGCAGTGGGTGCTTCGCTCTTTAGATGAAGTCGCCGAAGCTTATGAAACGTTAAGCCGCGCCAAAACCGAGCTGGTTCTCGAACAATTCATTCATTTTGACAAGGAATTATCCGTTATTGCAGCTAGAAGTCCACGCGGCGAGGTAAAGGCATTTCCTGCTGCTGAAAATATACATGTACATAATATTCTGCACGAATCCATCGTGCCGGCACGTATTCCTGTGCCCGTGCAGAAGGCAGCCGAAGAACTCGCGATTCGCATCGCAGAGTCGCTCGGTGTCATCGGGCTCATCGCGGTTGAGTTATTCCTAACCAAGGATGGTGGGCTCTATGTTAATGAGCTTGCGCCGCGCCCGCATAATTCCGGGCATTACACGATGGAAGCTTGCCGGACCTCGCAGTTCGAGCAGCACGTACGCGCGATTTGCAACTTGCCTCTTGGTTCAACGGAATTAATAACACCAGTGGTCATGGTCAATTTGCTCGGTGAGCACATAGCTCCCCTACTTGATCAGCTTGCTGAGCCAGGCTTCTTGGAGAATGAACAACTAGGCGTCTCTGCCAAGCTTCATTTGTACGGCAAGAAGGAAGCGAAAGAGAAACGCAAGATGGGTCATATCAACCTTTTAACAGACGATGTTGAGAAAGCTTTGACTTGGATAGAACAGACAGGCATTTGGAAAAGTAAGTAAATGAAACTCATTGGAGGAACGGAAAATGATTGAACGTTATACACGCCCCGAAATGGCACGCATTTGGACAGAAGAAAATAAATTTAACGCTTGGCTGGAAGTTGAAATTCTTTCTTGCGAAGCTTGGTCAGAACTAGGTGTCATTCCGAAAGAAGATGTTAAGGTATTGCGCGAGAAAGCAAGCTTCAACATCGATCGTATTTATGAAATCGAGCAAGAGACGCGCCATGACGTGATTGCCTTCACAAGAGCGGTTTCCGAGACATTAGGGCCTGAGCGCAAATGGGTTCACTACGGCTTAACGTCCACAGACGTTGTGGATACAGCACTTGGTTACTTGCTGCGCCAAGCGAACGAAATTTTGGACAAAGACATCCAGAACTTCATCGAAATCCTTCGCAATAAAGCGATCGAACATAGAGATACAGCGATGATGGGCAGAACGCATGGTGTTCACGCAGAGCCAACGACGTTTGGTTTGAAAATGGCGCTATGGTACGAGGAAATGAAGCGTAATCTGGAGCGTTTCCGCTTTGCCGCTGATGGCGTGCAATTCGGTAAAATCTCAGGAGCAGTTGGCACGTACGCGAACATCGATCCTTTCGTTGAAGAATATGTTTGCGGCAAGTTAGGTACGAAAGCAGCTCCAATCTCCACACAAACATTGCAACGTGACCGTCACGCTGAATACATGGCTACATTAGCATTGGTAGCAACATCCCTAGACAAATTCGCTACGGAAATTCGTGCACTTCAGAAGAGTGAGTTCCGCGAAGTTGAAGAGCCGTTTGCTAAAGGTCAAAAAGGTTCCTCCGCAATGCCGCACAAACGTAACCCAATCGGTTGCGAGAGCATTTCCGGTCTATCCCGTGTCATTCGTGGACACATGGTGTCCGCTTACGAGAACGTAACACTTTGGCATGAGCGCGACATTTCGCACTCCTCTGTTGAACGTATTATTTTGCCAGATGCGACGCAATTGTTGAACTACATGTTGAACCGTCTTGGCAACATCATCAAGAACCTAACGGTGTTCCCAGAGAACATGAAACGCAACATGCGCAGCACGTACGATGTTCCTTTCTCCGGCCGCGTAATGACGAAACTGATCGACAAAGGCTTTGCTCGTGAGCAAGCGTACGATACGGTACAGCCGAGAGCGATGCAAGCATGGGAAGAGCAACGCTCCTTCCGCGAAATCGTTGAGAATGCATCGGTGATCACAGAAGTATTAAGCCCAGAAGAAATCGCAGATTGCTTCGATCCGAGCTGGCATTTGAAACATGTAAGCACGATCTTTGATCGTCTTGGTTTGAACTAAAAGATAGTGAACGAATAGATAGATTGTGAAGGGGAAAGGGTGTGGAATTCGTGGCAAACGCAAGCGTGATCGTAGATACAGCCGAGGAAATGATTAATGCACCTCTGGTGCACAAAGGCAAAGTACGTGAGTTGTATGATCTTGGCGATAGCTTTTTGATCGTAGTAACGGATCGGATTTCGGCTTTTGATTACATCTTGAAGCCTGGCGTTCCAGATAAGGGGTATGTGCTCAATGCTTTGAGCAAGTACTGGTTCGGCATTACTAGCGGATATATGAACAATCACATCATTCACACGGATGTTGAGAAGCTTCATGCGATTATTCCAAGTGCTGCGGATCGTGAGCTTTTGAAAGAGCGTATTATCGTGGCGAAAAAGGCAGAGCGCATCTCCATCGAGTGCGTGGTACGTGGCTACATTACGGGGAATGGCTGGAGACAGTACGCAAGTACTGGCGAAATCAATGGCCGCAAATTGCCTGAAGGCTTGCGCAAGAACGAGCGTTTGAACGATCCGATTTTCACACCTGCGGCGAAAAATGATGTAGGTCACGATGAGGACATTTCCATTGAACAAATGATCGAACTTGTTGGCGAAGAGTTGACGTATGCCTTGCAAGAGCGCAGCATCATGCTGTACACACTGGCGCATAGCATGTGCGAGCAAAAAGGCATTATTTTGGCTGATACGAAGTTTGAATTCGGTTTTTATGCAGGTGAACTTATTATTATTGATGAGATCTTTACACCGGATTCTTCCCGTTATTGGTCACAAGAGAAATATGCCTTGGATATCGAGATCGATTCCATGGACAAAGAGCCTGTTCGCACGTATTTAGCGGGATCAGGTTGGGATAAAAACAGTGAACCGGACGAGCTTCCAGCCCCTGTTGTGGAAGAGACTTCGAACCGATATAAAGAAATTTTGCACCGCTTGGTTGACTAAAATAACGCTGAGGAGCGATTTCACGATGAAAGCAACAGTATATGTAACGATCAAACAGAACGTATTGGACGTGCAAGGAACGGCAGTACAAGGAGCGCTTCACTCCATGGGCTTCGAAGAAGTTGGCAAAGTGCGCATCGGTAAATATTTGGAGCTTGAGCTTGGTACAACAGACAGAGCTGAAGCAGAAACACGCGTTAAAGCAATGTGCGAGAAGTTGCTAGCAAACACAGTTATCGAAGACTACCGCTACGAATTGGTTTAATAGACACAAGTTAATCAAAAGCAAAACCTAGCCCACGCTTACGAAGATAGTTTTACTAGAGTAAAACTTTTAGGAGGAAAAACCATGAATTTTGCGGTTCTTGTGTTCCCGGGATCGAATTGCGATATCGACTTGTACAAAGCGATTGAAGACACGATTGGTCAACCTGTTGACTATGTATGGCATACGGACGGCGACTTGTCCAAATACGATTGTATCCTAGTACCAGGCGGATTCTCTTACGGGGATTACCTGCGTTGTGGAGCGATTGCTCAGTTTACGAACGTAATGAAAGCTGTCGTGAAGGCTGCGGAAGAAGGCAAATATATTCTAGGTATTTGTAACGGATTCCAAGTGTTGACGGAAGCTCGTTTGCTGCCAGGCGCGTTACTGCGCAATAACGGCATGAAATTCCGCTGTCACCAAGCGGTTCTGAAAGTTGAGAACAACACAACGGCGTTCACACGTGATTATGCTGAAGGTGAATTAATCAACATTCCAATCGCACACGGTGAAGGCAACTACTACTGTGACGATGCTACACTCAAAGAATTGCAAGAAAACAACCAAATCGTGTTCCGTTATGAAGCGGGCAACAACCCGAACGGATCACTTGATGATATCGCTGGAATCAGCAACAAAGCAGGGAACGTAGTGGGTATGATGCCCCATCCAGAGCGTGCCATTCATGAGATTCTAGGCTCCGCAGACGGTAAGAAAATGTTCACATCTATTCTAAGTGCTTGGAGGGAAAAACATGACGCAGCAGCTATCCGCTAAGGAACCATCTCCGGAACAAATCGCGGAACAGAAGATTTACAAGCAAATGGGTGTAACCGACGAGGAGTTTGCTAAGATTTGTGGTTTCCTTGGACGTACTCCGAACTATGTAGAAATCGGCGTATTCAGCGTAATGTGGTCCGAGCATTGTTCTTACAAAAATTCCAAACCTGTTCTTCGCAAATTCCCAGTGACAGGACCTCGCGTTCTTATGGGACCTGGCGAAGGTGCAGGGATTGTAGATATCGGGGACAACCAAGCGGTTGTTTTCAAAATTGAAAGTCATAACCACCCTTCCGCAATCGAGCCTTACCAAGGCGCGGCGACAGGTGTGGGCGGTATTATTCGTGATATTTTCTCCATGGGCGCACGCCCAGTTGCTCTACTTAACTCCTTGCGTTTCGGTAAATTGGAAAATGATCGCGTGAAGTACTTGTTCGAGCACGTTGTCTCCGGTATCGCTGGCTACGGTAACTGTATCGGGATCCCGACAGTTGGCGGCGAAGTGATGTTTGACGAGAGCTACGAGGGGAACCCGCTCGTTAATGCAATGTGCGTGGGCCTCATCGACCACGACATGATCCAACGCGGTGTTGCCAAAGGTGTAGGCAACCCAGTCTTCTACGTCGGCCCAGCAACAGGCCGCGATGGTATCCACGGTGCGACATTCGCATCCGAGGAATTAACAGCTGAATCCGAAGCGAAGCGCCCAGCGGTACAAGTTGGCGATCCGTTCATGGAAAAGCTAGTTCTAGAAGCTTGCTTAGAGTTAATCGATTCCGGCATCGTGCTTGGAATTCAAGATATGGGCGCAGCGGGACTAACTTGTTCCAGCGCTGAGATGGCAAGTAAAGCAGGTAACGGCATGGAGCTGTACCTGGATGAAGTTCCACAACGCGAAGAAGGCATGACAGCATATGAAATGATGTTGTCGGAGTCCCAAGAGCGTATGCTATTCGTTGTTGAGCCGAAGGATGAAGCGCAAGCGAAAGGCATCTTCGAACGTTGGGGCTTGCACTGCGCGAAAGTCGGTAAGGTTACTGACGACGGTTTCTTGAAGCTAATCCACCACGGTGAAGTCGTGGCGAACATGCCTGTTGGCGCACTCGTTGACGAGTGCCCGGTTTACAATAAGCCAAGCAAAGTGCCGGCTTATTACGAAGCAAGCGCAGCGATCGATACAACACGTTACCCAGAGGTAACGAAGTTGACGGAAGCGCTGAAATCCGTACTCGCGTCCCCGACGGTAGCGAGCAAAGAGTGGGTTTATAACCAGTATGACTACATGGTTCGTACAGAAACAGCTGTGCGTCCAGGTTCAGACGCAGCAGTAGTAACAATCCGCGGCACGCGCAAAGGTCTTGCGATGACAACGGATTGTAACGGACGCTACGTGTACCTGGATCCAGAAGTGGGCGGACGTATCGCGGTTTCCGAAGCAGCACGTAACGTAGTTTGTTCCGGTGCTGAGCCGCTTGCTGTGACGGACAACCTGAACTTTGGTTCCCCTGACAAGCCGGAAATCTTCTGGCAGTTGGAGAAATCCACGGATGGTATGGCAGAAGCTTGCCGCTTCTTGGATACGCCGGTTATCGGCGGTAACGTCTCGCTTTACAACGAGAACTCCAAAGGCGCAATCTACCCAACTCCGGTTATCGGAATGGTTGGTCTTGTTCATGACATCGACCACATCACGACACAAAACTTCAAAAACGAAGGCGACATCATTATCCTGCTAGGCGAGACGAAAGCTGAGCTCGGCGGCAGCGAATTCCAATATGTGATTCACGGTGTAACAGAAGGCCGTCCTCCTGAGTTGGACTTGGCTACTGAGAAACGCCTGCAAAACGCAGTACTCAAAGCGATTCAAGAAGGTCTAGTTGCATCCGCACATGACTTGTCTGAAGGCGGCTTGGCTGTAGCACTAGCAGAAAGCTGTATCAGCGGGAATATCGGCGCAGAGGTTAATGTAGCGTCGGATCTTCGTCCAGATTTCGCATTGTTCAGTGAAACACAATCTCGTATCGTACTTAGCGCTACACCAGAAAAAGCCGATGCGCTTAAGCATTGGATCGCTTCTCAAGGTGTACCATATCAAGAAATCGGAAAAGTAACAGGTTCTTACCTCACTGTGAAAATCAATGACGAACAGCGTCTCCAGTCTCCTGTAAACGAGCTGGCGAAAGTCTGGAAGGATGCGATTCCATGTCTAATGGCGTGAAACAATCCAAGGCCCTAAAGCTTCCTGTAGCACCATTTGAACAACTTGAGAATGGGCAGCATGAGCTTTGGACAGGCGACTATTACAACGAAGGTATTGGCGGCCAAGGCGGATTGTTCGACAAGCTGAATGAAGAGTGCGGGGTGTTCGGGGTGTACGGTCATCCCGACGCTTCCTCCCTATGCTATTATGGGCTGCACGCCCTTCAGCATCGTGGACAGGAAAGTGCGGGCATCTGTACAGTCGATGAAGGCAAATTCAACTATTACCGTGGGATGGGACTTGCAAAGGAAGTTTTTACAAATGATAATTTGCATCCACTTACAGGTTCTACAGCTATCGCGCATGTTCGCTATTCAACAGCAGGTGAAAGCAAACTGGCGAATGCGCAACCGCTCGTGTTCAAATACCGCGAGGGCGATCTAGCGATTGCGACGAACGGAAACCTTGATAATGCCAACATTATCAAGCGTGAGCTGGAGCGGAAGGGTTCCATTTTCCAAACAACAAGTGATACTGAGGTTATGGCGCATCTGATTGCTCGCTCGGAGCATGATGATATCGTTGATGCTGTGAAAGATGCAATGAATCAAGTCATCGGCGGCTTTGCCTTCCTTATTATTACGAAAGATAAATTGATTGCTGCGCTTGATCCGAACGGCTTACGTCCGTTCATGATCGGTCGTCTTGGTGATTCCTATTTGTTCGCGTCGGAAACATGTGCATTTGATGCGGTTGGAGCAACCTATTTCCGTGATGTACAGCCTGGCGAGATCATTGTGATTGATCGTGATGGCTTCCGTTCGGAACGTTTTGCAGAGAGCGGCAAGCGTGCAATTTGTGCGATGGAGTACATTTACTTCGCTCGTCCAGACAGCGACATTGACACAGTCAATATTCACTCCGCTCGTAAACGGATGGGTAAACGACTAGCGATGGAAGCTTTCGTGGATGCGGATATTGTTACTGGCGTGCCGGATTCAAGTATTTCAGCTGCCATTGGTTTTGCGGAACAAACGGGGATTCCTTATGAGCTGGGTCTGATCAAGAACCGCTACACAGGCCGTACGTTCATCATTCCAAGCCAAGAGCTTCGTGAGCAAGGTGTCAAAATGAAGCTGAGCGCCGTTCGCAAGGTGGTCGAAGGCAAGCGTGTCGTCATGATCGATGACTCCATCGTTCGTGGGACAACGTCCTTACGCATCGTCAACCTGCTTCGTGAAGCAGGAGCAACGGAAGTTCATGTGCGGATTTCTTCGCCGCCTTTTATGAACCCTTGTTACTACGGAATTGATACACCGGACCGCAAAGAGCTTATCGCGGCGATGAATTCGATCGAAGAGATTCGCAAGGCGATCAACGCGGATTCGCTTCATTTTCTGACGAAGGATGGCTTGTTGGATTCAATCGGTCAAGGTTCCGCAGGCAAAGAAAGCGGATATTGTACAGCTTGTTTCGATAACAGCTATCCGACGGAAATCGTTGATGTGACGAAGGTTGGCTGTGCGTGTGACTAGTAAGTAAAAGAGAGAAAACGGGGGTCTAGCGACCTCCCCCATATATAGACAAACTAAGGAGTGTTGGTCAGTGTCGGATGCTTATAAAAAGGCTGGCGTCGATATCGCGGCGGGGAACGAAGCAGTAGAACGGATGAAAAAGCACGTTAAACGGACATTCCGTCCTGAAGTGTTAACAGATCTCGGTGGCTTCGGCGGGCTGTTCAGCTTGAACAAAGACAAGTATGAGGAGCCTGTACTCGTATCGGGTACGGACGGCGTGGGCACGAAGCTGAAGATCGCTTTTGCCATGGATAAGCATGATACGATTGGGATTGACGCGGTTGCGATGTGTGTGAATGATATTATCGTTCAAGGCGCAGAGCCATTGTTCTTCCTAGACTATCTCGCTTGTGACAAAGTCATTCCAGAGAAAATTGAAGCGATTATTAAAGGGATCGCCGACGGTTGTGCGCAATCTGGTTGCTCACTAATCGGTGGTGAAACGGCGGAAATGCCGGGCATGTATGCACAAGGGGAGTATGACATTGCCGGCTTTACGGTTGGAATCGTCGACAAGAAAAAGATCATCGACGGAACAACGATCCGTCCTGGAGATGTCGTGCTAGGACTAGCTTCAAGCGGTGTGCACAGTAACGGGTTCTCGCTTGTGCGTAAGCTTTTGCTAGAAGATAACGGATATACCCTTCAAGGGCATGTGGAAGAGCTTGGCGACAAGCTTGGTAACGTGTTGCTTGAGCCAACGAAGCTGTATGTGAAGCCAGTTCTAGCTATGTTGGAAGACGTAGCGATCAAAGGTATGGCGCATATCACAGGCGGCGGTTTCATCGAAAATATTCCGCGGGTTCTGCCTGATGGCGTGAACGTGGATATCCAATACGGCTCATGGCCGATCCTTCCGATTTTCTCTTTGATGCAGCGTGTAGGTAACATCACAAACAATGATATGTTCCGCACGTTCAACATGGGAATCGGGATGGTTGTCATCGTAGCAGCTGACGATGCAGAGAAAGCGATTGCTGCAGCAGAAGCACAAGGCGAGAAAGCTTACCGTTTAGGTGTTGTTTCAGAAGGCGAGCGTGTTGTTACGTTCCAAGGAGCTGACGTGTAATGCAGCCTTATCGCATCGCGGTTATGGCTTCAGGCAGCGGTTCGAACTTCCAGGCTATTGTGGATCAGGTACAGAAGGGGAAGCTTGATGTCAGCATCGAGCTTCTTGTCTGTGACCGCCCAAAAGCATTCGTAGTTGAGCGTGCCAAGGAAGCGAAAGTGCCTGTTTTTGCCTTCAACCCGAAGGAATACGAAAGCCGTGAGGCGTATGAGACGCTGATCTTGAAAGAGCTGCAGGATCGCCAGGTCGATTTGGTGGTGATGGCGGGGTACATGCGGATTATTACGAATGTGCTGGTTGTGCCTTACTTCGGGCGGATGATTAACATTCATCCGTCATTGTTGCCTTCGTTCCCGGGCGTGCGCGCTGTGGAACAGGCGGTTGAGTATGGCGTGAAGCAGACAGGCGTCACGGTGCATTTCGTTGATGGCGGGCTGGATTCCGGCCCGATCATTGCCCAGCGTGCCGTGGAAATCCACGAGCACGAGACGGCTGATTCGCTCACGGAGCGAATCCACGCGGCTGAGCACGTGCTGCTGCCGCAGGTTGTGCGGTGGCTGCGCGAGGGCCGCGTGAGCTTGGACGGCCGCAGGGTTAGCGTGCGGAAGTAGGTTAGAGATTAACACGCGCTTGCGTGCGTGTGTGGCACTTATTTATTTTATTCAGATTTGGGGCTTGGCGCACTGTAGTGATGTTTTTCATCACTATATGAGGCGTGGAGGGAGAAAAAGCTGCTTTAGTGATGATTTATAACGTTACGGAGCCGATTATGCCCCGAAAGTTGGCGTAACAGGTGCGTTAGTGATGATTTTCATCACTACGCATGGCTTCCCGCGAAATATATTCGCAGTAGTGATGTTTAACATCACTAAGTACCCATTCACATACAATTCCATTCCCTAAGGAGGAAGCATAGTGGCAATCAAAAGAGCACTGATTTCCGTTTTCGATAAAACGGGCATCGTAGAATTCGCGAGTGAGCTGTCGAAGCTGGGCGTTGAAATCATTTCCACAGGTGGTACGCTTAGTTTGTTAAAGGATAAAGGGGTACCGGTTATCGGTATTTCCGAGGTTACAGGGTTCCCAGAAATCATGGACGGCCGCGTGAAGACACTTCACCCGAACGTACATGGCGGACTTTTGGCTGTTCGTGACAACGCAGAGCACCAAGCAAGTATGAAAGAGCTTGGCCTTGAGTACATTGATCTGGTTGTCGTGAATTTGTATCCTTTTGCAGAAACGATTGCAAAGCCTGACGTGACTTACGAAGATGCGATCGAGAACATCGATATCGGTGGACCTACCATGCTTCGTTCCGCAGCGAAAAACCATGCTTTCGTATCCGTTATCGTCGACACGACTGACTATGCGAAAGTGTTGGAAGAAGTGCAAGAGACGGGCGACACGACACTAGCAACACGTAAACGTTTGGCGGCAAAAGTCTTCCGTCACACAGGTGCTTACGATGCTTTGATTGGCGACTATTTGACTGGTCTTCAAGGCGAGCCTTACCCAGAGCGTTACACAGTAACGTATGAGAAAATGCAAGAGCTTCGCTACGGCGAGAACCCGCACCAAAGCGCAGCGTTCTACCGCACGCCGAATGCAGCAGCTGGCAACATCACAACGGCTGAACAATTACACGGTAAGGAATTATCGTACAACAATATCAATGACGCGAATACAGCTCTTCAAATTGTCAAAGAGTTCAGCGAGCCTGCAGTTGTTGCCGTTAAGCACATGAACCCTTGCGGCGTGGGTATCGGTACGAACGTGCTGGAAGCTTACACAAAAGCATACAATGCTGACCCGACGTCCATCTTCGGTGGTATCGTGGCTGCGAACCGTGCGATCGACGAAGCGACTGCACAATTGCTGCATGAGATCTTCTTGGAGATCGTCATCGCGCCAGATTTTACACCAGAAGCACTTGAGATTCTGGCTAAAAAGAAAAACATCCGCCTACTCAAAGTAGCCGGTTTGGATACAATTGCTGGACGTGAGTCCCAGCCAGTGATTACAACCGTTGAAGGCGGCATGCTTGTACAAGCGAGCGACGCTTACCAACTGACAGAAGCAGATCTGAAAGTCGTTTCCGAGCGTCAACCGACAGCGGAAGAAATGAAGCAATTACTTTTTGCATGGAAAGTAGTTAAGCACGTTAAATCTAACGCCATCGTACTTGTGGCTGACGATATGACAGTTGGCGTAGGCRCTGGTCAAATGAACCGTGTCGGCGCAGCGAAAATTGCAATCGAGCAAGCTGGCGACAAATCGAAAGGCTCCGTCCTTTCGTCCGATGCGTTCTTCCCGATGGGCGATACACTTGAAATGGCAGCAAAAGCAGGCATCACTGCGGTGATTCAGCCAGGCGGCTCCATCAAAGACGAAGAATCCATTCGCGTTGCTAACGAAAACGGCATTGCGATGGTTATGACAGGCGTTCGTCACTTTAAACACTAAAACAATTGAGAATGCTCACGATTCGTAAGTGGACCGTGGGCATTCCCCATGAGAGGGGTTCCAGCAAATGCGTGTATTAGTTATTGGACGTGGCGGACGTGAGCATGCCATTGTATGGGCACTGAGCAAAAGCCCGAAAATCAGCAAACTGTTCTGCGCACCAGGAAACGGCGGGATTGCCGGCTTAGCGGAATGTGTGCCGATTACGGAGCTTCAGTTTGAAGAAATCAGCACATTTGCCAAGGAGCAAGCGATTGACCTGGTTATGGTTGCGCCTGATGATCCGTTAGCGGCAGGATTGGTTGATCATTTGGAGTCAAAAGGGATCGCAGCATTCGGCCCTCGCGCTAACGCAGCGATCATTGAAGGCAGCAAAGTGTTCATGAAGCAGCTGCTCAAAAAATACAGCATCCCTACGGCGGCTTACGAGTCTTTTGATGCGTATGAGCCAGCACTTGCTTACTTGCGCTCGCAAACAGCGCCAATCGTTATCAAAGCAGACGGCTTAGCCGCTGGTAAAGGCGTTACGGTTGCGCAAACGATGGAAGAAGCGGAAGCAGCGCTGAAAGACATCATGGTGGGTCAGGTGTTTGGTAAATCCGCAGGCGCAAGCGTCGTGATTGAGGAGTTCCTTACAGGACAAGAAATGTCCTTACTGGCCTTCGTTGATGGTTCGACAGTGCGTTTGATGGTGCCTTCGCAGGATCATAAGCCGGTTTTTGATAACGATAAAGGACCGAATACAGGCGGAATGGGGACGTACTCCCCACTTCCACATATTCCCGAGTCCATCGTGCAAGAAGCACTTGTGAACATCGTCCAACCAACGGCGGATGCGATGGTAGCAGAAGGCCGTCCGTTCAAAGGCGTGCTGTATGCGGGTCTGATTTTGACTCCGAACGGTGTGAAAACGATTGAGTTCAACGCGCGCTTCGGTGATCCGGAGACGCAGGTGATTTTGCCGCGATTAAAAACTGATTTGCTGGATATTTTCCTAGCGATCAACAATGGCACGTTGGCTGAGCAGCCGATCGAGTGGAGCGATCAAGCCGCAGTATGCGTAATCGTGGCTTCGCCAGGATACCCTGGACCGTATCCGAAAGGATTGCCGATTACTGGCTTAGATCAAGTGCAGGAGTCACTCGTGTTCCACGCCGGTACGGCAGTTGATGAGAACGGACAAATCGTCACGAACGGTGGACGTGTGCTAGGTATCACAGGCCTTGGCAAAGATATCATTGAAGCTCGTCAGAAGGCTTATGCGGATGCGGATCGGATCCATTTTGAGGGTAAGCATTACCGGACGGATATTGCGATGAAGGCATTGAAATAGATGGAGAGAAACGCAGCCTCTTGGGTGAGGGGCTGTGTTTTTTTGTTGAGGTTTGGGGGAGGCGGAGGGGACGCCTGATTAATGTTCGTATCACAGGTGCTAAAAATGCAAAAAGGCGTCTTTTTCAAAGGAATTCACTTCAACATTTTAAATAAATGCAAAAAGGCATCTATTTGGGTCGAAAATGTCTAAACAAAGGAGAAAATGCTAAAATTGATGCCTATTTGCATCAATTTTAGCTGAAATCGTGTATTTGATTGAGAAAGGTTGCTCTATTGCATTTCTCAGCAGAAGGAGAGGTAGCTGGTGGTGATTGCCCTCTCATCAAAGCTAATTAGGGTAAAAACGAGTTACCACTCGTTGCAGACGGAAGTTATCCCGATGCGTATCTTCACTTTTTTTTTGTTTTTCCTCTAAGGACTTCGTCAGAAGGGTTTTTAACTGCTTAGCTAATAGTCTTAGCTGTCGAGATTGCTTCAGGTCGTAGTGTGATATAATGGCAAGAGAGTTAATCATAGGTGGTGGTTCGGGATGAAGACAGAAAAGGAATTAAATGAAATCTTCAAGAAAATTGAACAATCCGTACAGGACAAGGCAAGAAAAGCTGGTGCTCCTATTTTTTATATTGAAAATGGCAAGCGCATCCGGCAAGAGCCAACAGGGGAGCGCTATATCCAAGTTATAGATTCTGATGGCAATCTGACCGATTATAAACTGTAAAGAGGTGGCCAGAATGCCTGAAATGACGGTTTTTGCGGGTTGTAATGGCGCAGGAAATCGACGTTGATTGAAGTGATAAACTCGTTCCATCACTGGTTAACAGCCGATGAAGGAGCGAGTTTTTTTGGATTACTTTTTATCCCAGCCGCGAATATATTTACTTCTGTTCTTGTAGACGAAATAGCACGCCAATAAGGCAAGAACAATTAATGAAATGGACAGCCAGTGATCAGTGAAATAATGCCAAAGTGCCTGCATAGCGGAACCTCCCAAATGTGGAGAAGCATGGTAAGGTTAGTTTCGCGAATGGAGGCTGTTTTTATACAGAGCTAGAGAAGAAGGGGAATTGCCGATGTTTGATAAAAGAATGCTTATACTCTCCGCGATTATATCGCTTGTTGGTGTGATGGCTGGTTGTGGAGATAAGCAGCCAGTACCCGTGGCGTTGCCTACGACGGAGGCTGTACAGAGTGCTTCGCTGCTGGCCACAGTAGCGCAGGCAACGGCTAAGCCGCCAGTTGTGCAGGCCGCAGCTACAATTACGCCTGCCCCAACAGCGGCTCCGACGCCTGTCGCAACGCCAGAAACGAAGCCAACACCAACGAAGACGGCTGCTCCAACCACGCTGCCGAGTGTTCCTAAGAGCAATAAGCTTGTTATGATCGATCCTGGACATCAACGGGTTGGTAATAATGCACCTGAGCAGGTCGGGCCAGATACGCGGGAAACGAAGCCCAAGGTTAGCTCCGGTACGGTAGGTGTACGCACGAAGAAACCAGAGTATATGCTCAATCTGGAAGTATCCTTACTGCTCAAAGCGGAGCTAGTTCGACGGGGGATCAACGTTACGATGACACGGGAGACGCATGACGTGGATATTAGCAACAAGCAGCGTGCAGATATGGCGAATGAGGCGGGAGCGGCACTAGTTGTACGGATCCATTCAGATGGTGACGCTTCGGCAAGCACGAAGGGATTTTCGGTTCTGTACCCGTCAGCGACGCAGCCAGCTGTTAAGCCCATCGCAGAGGAAAGTAAGCAGGCCGCTGGTTTGCTCCTAGCTGGCATGCAGCAAGCAACGGGTCAGAAGGGACGTGGCCTATCGGCGCGAGACGATCTGAGCGGCTTCAACTGGTCGAAGGTACCCGTCGCGCTCGTAGAGATCGGGTTCATGACGAATCCCGAAGAGGACGAGCTCATGTCGGAAGCGGCGTATCAGCAGAAGCTTGCGATAGGCATTGCAGATGGGATTGAGCAGTTTGTGAATGGTAAGTGAGGGGGGACGGATCGCAACATGGTTTTATTTTCACAGATTCGTGAATAATGTAGATAATTGGCACTGATTTGGTTGTGGGAGGGGGTGTTGCTGTGCTGCCGGCATTTTTTATTGCGCATG
This sequence comes from Paenibacillus sp. 01T442, assembly GCF_056398345.1. NCBI lineage: Bacteria > Bacillati > Bacillota > Bacilli > Caryophanales > Paenibacillaceae > Paenibacillus > Paenibacillus sp. 01T442. Next base: position 17,522 of record NZ_JBFTPF010000031.1, on the reverse strand, counting down.
GCTCACCGAGTTTGGCGATTGAGCAGCATGCGTATACAGAGTTTCTGCAAAGGCTTGCGTTGTCGCTTCCTAAGCCGAAAGCCATCGTTGTGTTCAGTGCACACTGGGAAAGCGCTGTTCAGAAGATCAGCTCGGCCGTCGAGCCGGAGATGATGTACGATTTCTCAGGTTTCTCGGAAGAACTTTATGACATTAACTATCCGGCCAAGGGGGATCTGACCTTAAGCCTCCATATCCAGCAGTTATTTCAACAGGAGGGTATACGCTGTGAGTTGAATGACAGGAGAGGTTTGGATCACGGAGTTTGGGCGCCGCTCTCCATTATGTACCCCCATGCACAGATCCCTGTTGTGACACTTTCGGTTAACCCGCGATTAACACCCGAGGAGCATTACCGAATTGGTGCCGCTTTAGGCTCTTTGCGGGATGAGCAGGTGCTGATTATTGGCAGTGGCGGAACGGTTCACAATCTACGTAAGCTGGATTATAACAATCCGGTGCCGCAGCTTTGGGCCGTGGAGTTCGATGAGTGGCTAGAGGAGCAGCTCGAAACGTGGAATTTGGAGGCGCTGATTCGCTACGACGAGCGAGCGCCGCATGCGCGGGAGGCTGTGCCGACGCCGGAGCATTTTGCGCCATTGCTCATCGCGATGGGAGCAGGTGATGCTACACGGAACGCGAAGCTGTTGCATCATAGCTTACAGATGGGCACCCTGAGCCTATGCTGTTGGATGTTCGGCAGTCTACGTATACGTAAGCAAGAGACATAGGTTCGTTGTTGTTCGAAGGCCTGCGAATGCTGCAGGTTTTTTTGTCGTTATGGTTGATGGCATGAGGCCAGCTCAATCCAGAAACCGCCCCTTATGCTCCGGATTCGGCAGCATGCAATGCTCGGTCTTGCCGAACCAGCGATAGCGGTTGCGTGCGATGAAGCTGTATCCGAGATTGCGGATCGGAGCTGGGATCACTATCGCCGCGTAGGCGAGCGGCCATGCACCGCGCAAGCGCCTCGCAATGCGCAAAGCGGCTGAGCTGCGCGTATAAGCGCGGTTGCCTTCGATCAGCACAATGGTGCTGAGTCGATCTAGCGGCAGCTTATGCTCGGCGAGCAGTCGTTGTCCTGTCTCCGACTGCAGAGAAGCGAAGTGAAACATGCCCTTCGGGTCGTTTCGCAGGATGAATTGCACCGCGCTGCTGCAGAGCAGGCAAACCCCGTCGAACAAAATGATAGATGAATGAGGAGTGAGATTCGACATGGTGCCTCCTTTTGGCTGCACATTTTGAATGTAACCATCTCTATTATACGTTGGTGTCACTATATAGCAACACTGGCTCTTTCTCAAAGATTTCATATTGTTTTTATGCGCAACATGGGCAATAATATACCTATACAGGTATAGGGAAGGAAGGGTGTCTATGAAATACGATGATGATGTGAAGAAGCGTTTAAAGCGTATGGAAGGCCAAATTCGTGGGATTTTACGGATGATGGAAGAAGAACAGGATTGTAAAGATGTCGTAAGCCAAATCTCTGCTGTTCGCAGTGCTGCTGATAAAACGATTGCCACCGTTGTTGCTGTCAATTTGGAGAATTGCATTATGGAGGAAAAAGAAGCGGGTAGAGACACAAGTAAGCTGGTCAAGCAGGCTGTAGAATTGTTAGTTAAAAGCCGTTAATGTGTGCTAAGAAAAGAGGCAACATATGGATAGTAATATGATTTTCAATATCGTAGCATTAGGTTTTATCGTTTGGTTCTTCTACTCACGTTTTGCAGGAGTCAAAGGGCTGCGCAATCTTTCATCCGAACAATTTCAAGAGGCTATGGCTGCTGACAAGGACAAGTCTGTTCTCATCGATGTGCGTGAGCCTGGCGAAATGAAGCAAGGGTACATCCCAGGGGCGGTGAATATCCCTTTGTCCTCAATGGGTAAGAGATTAAGCGAGATACCTAAGGATCGTCAGATCTACCTATACTGTCGGAGCGGCATGAGGAGTAAACAAGCTGCGAGAATGCTGCGGAAAAATGGCTTTAGCGAGCTGTCCCATCTGAAGGGCGGCATCATGTCCTGGCGGGGTAAGCAAACGCAATAAGGTCCACAAAACGAAAAAGTCATTAACCATGGGGTTAATGACTTTTTGTCGTTATTCATGGAAGCTAGTCCGCCCGATTCGACCTTTGTCTTTTTGAAAATAAATATGCAGAAAGAACTCCATTACACCATAAAATACAGCTACGATCGTCATATCCGTAAAAGTTAGGGACCAATCGTAGAAGTGCCTTTCCACGAGCCAGAAGTAGGCATAAGTTAATAACATATCCGCTAGTACAGCGGAAATATTATTCGTGAGTCTTAAAAACAGTTGATCAACAACGACGTAGGTAAGGAGCGAAAACGTATAAGTAGCACTAAGTGCTCCCATAAATGTAGCATCCGTAAGGTACATCAAGATGGGAACAATGATGATGCCATTTATCAAAAGTTTTAAGAATAACTTCCCTAACATGGCCAACATGGTCTCGCCTTCTTTCATTCAAGGTATGCAGTACTGATCTTAATATGGCTTCTGCATGCTTGAACTATGCTTGTTCTACCGATTCAAAGTAAACAAATAATTATATTTGCTTGCATGCTTGAGCTCATCGAGGATAACCCCATAGACATCATGACCAGTCATCTCTCGATACATGCTGCGAAACATGGCATTATGACTGCGTCGAATATGTCCAATACATATAGGCTCCTCCATTGACTAGGCTTTAGCTCAGCATATGTGTGAGAGGCTAAAGGGGTTCAAAAGGTATATTCAGAGAAAGGTGTTGACGAAAAGAAAAAGTTTTACTATAGTATACATATACCCCAACGGGTATATGTATATAGTTTCAAAGGAGATCATGAACTGATGGTCTAATACATGGAGGTAATGGGCATTTTTTTTGCTCGAATTTATACCCCATAGGGTATATGAGTGCTTGGTTTTGGATTTCAATCTCATTCTAGGGAGGAAATAAACAATGGAAAATGGAGTTCAATTGCAAGGAATGAGCGCGGCTGAATTAGCAAGAAAGATTTTAAACAACGACCCGATTTTCATCTTAGACGTGCGTAACGACAGCGATTTTAAAGATTGGAAAATCGAAGGTCATCATGTTCATATCCTAAACACACCCTATTTTGATTTGATCGATGGGGTGGAATCTATTGTAGATCAACTTCCAGATGATAAGGAAATCTTGGTCGTGTGTGCCAAAGAAGGCTCTTCGAAATTTGTTGGGGAACAATTGATCGAGCAAGGGAAACAACATGTTTCTTACTTGGTGGGAGGTATGAAATCCTGGAGTGAACATCTTGAGCCGGTTAAAGTTGGTGATTTGCAAGATGGCGGAGAAATATTTCAATTTATCCGCATTGGTAAAGGCTGCTTGTCCTACATGGTCATCTCGAACGGTGAAGCGGCCATCATTGATGGTGTTCGAATGACAGAGGTTTTTGAAAACTTTGCCCAAGAAAAAAACGTAACCATTAAACATACGATTGATACGCATCTTCATGCAGACCACATCTCTGGTGGACGACAATTAGCTGAACAAACAGGAGGCACGTATTGGTTGCCGCCTAAAGATGCAGAAGAAGTCGTATTTAACTACGCGAAGCTTGAGGAAGGAAACCGTATTGTAGTTGGCGATACCGAGATTCACATACAACCTATTTATTCGCCTGGGCATACAATCGGAAGCACTTCTTTAATCGTTGACAATCAATTCTTGCTTTCGGGAGACATTTTATTCGTGAAATCAATTGGTCGTCCTGATCTCGCGGGTAAAGCAGAGGATTGGGTAACCGACCTTAGAACGACGTTGTATGAGCGTTATAAGCAATTGCCTCATGACTTAATCGTGCTTCCTGCCCATTTTGGCAAATTTACGGAGCTGGGAGAAGGAGGTCAAGTCTCTGCCCGCCTTGGAGATTTATATAAGGAAAATCCAGGGTTGAATATTGGAGAGGAAACAGCCTTCCGTCGTACTGTTACTGAGAATTTACCACCGCAGCCGAATGCTTACCAAGAAATACGTCAGACGAATATGGGAAAGATTACGCCAACGGTCGAGGAACAACGAGAGATGGAGATTGGACCTAATCGTTGTGCAGTTCATGATGCTTAAACCACCACTACACCATAAATAGGAGGAAACGACGATGTATAAGGAGCAAGTGCCAGAAGAAGTTTTGGGTCGGATCAATACGAAGGAAAATGTAGTTATTCTTGATGTGAGGGAACAGGATGAGTGGGAGTCCGGTCACATTCCAGGTGCCAGACATATTCCGCTAGGGCAAATCGCAAGAGCACTCAATGAAATGGATCAACAGCAAGAAACAATCGTCGTCTGTCGCAGCGGAAACCGAAGTGGACAAGCATGTGATTTTCTCTCTTCAATGGGTTATAACGTGCTCAACATGCCAGGCGGCATGTCGAAGTGGACTGGGGAAATCGTTTACGGTAAATAAGTATTTTAAATAAATGGAGGTAATGTTCATGACAACACTGCAAGTGAATAGAGTAATCGAATGTGAAGGGCTTGCTTGTCCGCTGCCAGTCGTTCGAACCAAAAAGGCGATGGATGAAATGAACGCAGGCGAAGTATTGGAAGTACGTGCTACAGATAAAGGCTCTGTAGCCGACCTTAAGAGTTGGTCCAGCCGTACAGGACATCAGTACCTGGGCATAAAAGAAGAAAACGGAGTTTTTCATCACTTTATTCGCAAAGCCGAGCCGGTGGACACTAAAGCAGAGAAAAAATATCCCCATATAGCTACAAATGATGAGGTCCAAACCAAGATTTCTTCAGGGGAAGCGACACATATTATCGATGTTCGGGAACCCGCTGAATATGCATTTGGACGTATTCCGGGTGCCATCTCGATCCCTCTAGGTGAATTGGAAGAAAAAATAACGGAGCTTGATCCAAGCCAAGCCTACTATGTAGTTTGCCGTACTGGAACTCGAAGTGATATGGCCTGTCAAATCCTATACGATAAGGGGTTCCATCATGTTCGGAATGTAACGCCTGGCATGACGGAATGGACCTATGATCAAGAACAAGACTAATTATAAAAAGGAGACGAATTAACATGACAACTAAAAAAGTAGCTCTTATTGCATCATCAGGTGGTCTGGAGACAGCCTATAAAGTATTGAACATCGCAACAGCGGCGGCAGCATTGGATGCGGAGGTAGCCATTTTCTTTACTTTCGAAGGCTTGTCCATTATTCATAAGGAGTCGGAACACATGCTGCAGCTGAAGCCAGGTAATGAAGGAATGGTAGAAGGCTTTAAGAAAGCAAATGTGCCATCCGTGAAAGAGCTTATGGATATCGCCAAAGAATCTGGGGTACGTCTGATCGGTTGTCAGATGACAATCGACGTCATGGGTCTGGATAAAGAACATTTCATCGAAGGCATTGAACTTGGGGGCGCCGCGACATTCCTAGACTTTGCTTTTGATGCACAAGTGAGCTTGAACTTCTAAGAGAAATTAGCACTTACATTTTAAATAATAAGGAGAGATTATCATAATGGCAAACTTAGTTGTAGATGCAAAAGGACTTGCTTGTCCAATGCCGATTGTTAAAGCAAAAAAAGGGATGGATTCTCTGGAATCTGGACAGATTATGGAGCTTCAAACAACCGATAAAGGTTCTATGAAGGACTTTCAAGCGTGGGTAAACCAAACGAAGCATGAACTCCTTGAATCCAAAGAAGACAACGGTGTATTCACCTTTATTGTTAAGAAGGGGTAAGGAAAGTTGAAGAGGGCTATCACTTCATGCAGTGGTAGCCCTCTTAAAGTCCTTAATAGGAGAAAGCAGTATTTTTTTTGCCTTATTAAATACCCGTATGGGTATGCATGAATAAAAGGGGGATGATTTTAATGATAGAAAATAAGGAAAAATCGACGATTGTACTTTTTAGCGGCGAATTAGATAAGGCTATAGCAGCATTTATTATTGCCAACGGTGCAGCTGCTTATGACCACGAAGTTACGATGTTCTTTACCTTTTGGGGACTTAATGCACTGCGTAAGGATGAATCCGTTCTGATCAAAAAAGGATGGCTGGAATCCATGTTCGGCAAAATGATGCCGCGCGGTGCGAACAAGTTAGGGTTATCCAAAATGAATTTCGGAGGACTAGGTCCCAAGATGATTAAGCATGTGATGAAAAAGCATAATGCGCTGGCATTGCCACAGCTCATTGAATTAGCACAAGAGCAAGGTGTTAAGCTAGTGGCTTGTACAATGACAATGGATCTGCTTGGATTGCAAAAGGAAGAACTTCTTGATGGTATTGAGTATGCAGGGGTAGCAGCTTATTTAGGTGACGCGGCAGATGCCAAAGTGAACTTATTTATTTAAGAGTAAAAGATAAGAACTTAGAAATGAGGTTTTAAATATGTCTACTAATGCCATCATTAATATCGTGATAGGGATTCTTCTCGTCTGGTTTGTGTATACCCGACTCGCTGGAATCAAGGGACTTAGGAGTTTAACGTCCGTGCAATTTCAAGATGAATTGAAGCTAAACCTTAACAGAGTATTAATTGATGTCCGTGAACCTAGTGAAGTAAAACAAGGATATATTGCGGGAGCGAAAAATATTCCCTTATCTCAAATGAAACAACGACTCGGGGAGATCCCCATAGATAAAAGTGTGTTTTTGTATTGTCGCAGCGGAATGAGAAGCAAACAAGGGGCTCGAATTCTACACAAGCATGGTTTCCGAGATCTAGCACACTTGCAAGGGGGCATCATGTCTTGGAGAGGGAAAATAACCAAATAATTTTGGTGTGGACCCTGCCGACTAGTCGCCCCCATGCTGCAGGAATTGAGCGAGGAACTACATGATCGTGCGGTGATTGTAAAAGTAAATGTGGATGATAATCCAATGACAGCAAGCGAGCAGCATATCATGAGTATTCCKACAATGAAGCTTTTTAAAGATGGCAAGATGGCAGCCATGATGATTGGATTGCAGCCCAAAAATGAACTTACAAAAATGATTCATGATCTCATGCAGGATGGAGATCACAGATAGGAGGAGTAAGCTATGGATTATGGGTGGATTATTCTATTGTTCGGTATTGGTTTTATTGGATCCCTAATCTCTGGTATGGTTGGAATTGGAGGTTCCATCATCAAGTATCCGATGCTCTTGTATATTCCGCCAGCCTTGGGTTTTGCAGCATTGACGGCCCATGAAGTATCGGCAATCAGCGCGGTTCAAGTCTTTTTTGCGACACTTTCAGGCATGTTAGCCTTTCGAAAAGGAGGGTATATCAATAAATCCCTTGTATTCATCATGGGGGGAACCATCGTTATTGGCAGCTTTATCGGGGGGTATGGTTCCAAGTTTCTATCCGACTCCTTCATTAATATCACCTATGCAGTTCTGGCTCTGATCGCAGCGATTATGATGTTTCTTCCCAAAAAAGGACAGGAAGACATGGACTTTGACAAGCTGAAGTTTAATAAACCAGTTGCTGCGATCTTCGCGGCTATTATCGGAGTTGTTTCAGGTATTGTTGGAGCGGCTGGCGCATTTATTACCGTACCTGTCATGCTGGTCATTCTGAAAATTCCGACACGTGTAGCTATTGCTTCTTCCCTAGCCATTACATTTATCTCTTCGATAGGCTCAACTGCTGGAAAAGTAGCGGGAGGACATATACTTCTTGTTCCGTCGGTTGTTATGGTTATTGCAAGTATCATCGCAGCTCCAATTGGAGCTAAAATCAGCAAGAAATTGAACGCCAAGCTGCTTCAATGGATTTTGGCTGCACTCATTGTGGCAACAACGGTTAAAATATGGATGGATATTTTAAGCAAATAGAGACCCCTGTTTTTTTTCTACTCTTTGGATACCCTAGTACTTATGGGTTAGAATACTAGGCTAAACAAGGAGGATGAAGGAGATGTTCCATTATACCATTGAAACGGATAAGTCCGTGGATGAAGTGATCGAGGCGTTGACAACCAATTTATATAAAGAGCATTTCGGTATACTGTGGAAATTTAACATCCAAGAAAAGCTCCAAGAGAAAGGCCTCGAGTTTGATGAGCCATATATTATTTTGGAGGTTTGCAATCCTTTCGAAGCAAAACGCGTATTAAGCGAACATGCAGTAGCGGGTTACTTTTTGCCTTGTAAAATTGCTGTATATGTGGAAAAGGGTACAACTAAAATCGGAATGCCTCGGCCAACGAACTTGATCGGGATGGTTGAAATGGATGCTTATGACCAGCTGTTGGAGATTGCTCAAGATGTGGAAAAACGTCTTATCAACTGTCTGGATAGGAGTATATAAGCTAGTAGTTTGACGCAGCAAAGCAGCGGTGGGGCTTAAAAAGAATAGCGTAGGGTAAAGCTGGCAGCGATCATCTCGTTGTCGGCTTTTTTTTGTCAAAATAGATAAAATCGGATAACGATGTATAAATCGTCTCCTATCTTTGACCACCGGATTCGTCCTATATTTATCCTTGTAATCCATCAAGTAAGGGAAGTGAGTAACGGGAAGCGTAGTTGTTAGGCGAAATGAAATCGAGGAGGATTTATTTATGAGGAAAACCGTTATATGGTTGTTACTTTGCACAATGTTGGTTGCACTGTTTCCATCGATGTCAGCACGCGTTCAGGCAGCTAGTTTTATTCATGTGCTCAATCCTGGGTTCGAGGAAACAACGATGAGTCAAACGAAACTGTTACCGACCAACTGGACGACATCCTTATGGAGCAGAACGACGCCGGTAGATACGAGCGTAACGACAGCCGTGTACAACAGCGGGGCAAAATCACTAGCGATCAGTGCAACGGATGTGGGGGCTGCTGGCTGGACGTCCAAAGCGATACCGGTGGATACGAGTCCCCAAACGATTAAAACTACGGTGAAAGTGAAGAAGTCGGGGGATTATGCCGGCAATAATCCTTGGGTTTTCATCAGTTATGGAAATAGCGGTAGTTTCCTGGGGATAAGCTCATCCAATATGACCACGGTAAGCAGCTCGGAGTGGACAGAGATCACGTTAACCGTCAACAGCAGTCAGTTTCCAGCGGGAACGAATATGCTCTGGTTGAACTTGGCGACATCGAAAGCAGGCAGCGGAAGCAGCGCCGGGACACTCTATTATGACGATGTTACGATGGAACTGCTGGATACGGAGACGCCAACAGCTCCGACGAATCTTGCCATTGCTAGCCAGACAGCAACCAATGTTAACCTTACATGGAATGCCTCAACGGATAACGTTGGCGTGCTAGGGTACGATGTTTACAATGGAACAACGTTGATTGGAACCACGACAGGATTAACTTATTCCGTAAGCGCTCTCAATGCGGGTGCCAGTTATACGTTTACTGTAAAAGCGAAGGATGCGGCGGGCAATCTATCTGCGGCCAGTAATGCTGTAAGTCTGACCACGCCAAATATATTGAGCATCACCAATCCTGGGTTTGAGATCACGACATCCAGTGGAAGCAAGCTTGTTCCGGTCAATTGGAATTCTGCCCTATGGTCGCGAACGACACCGGTTGATACGGGGGTCACGACAATTGAGGCCAATAGCGGAACCAATGCCCTATATATTAGCGCAGTGGATGCAGGAGCCGCAGGTTGGGTTTCTAAGACGATGCAAATCGATAATAACATGCAAATCAAAGCGACGGTGAAGGTCAAGAAGTCGGCTGATTATGTCGGCAATGACGCGTGGGTTTTCTTTAGTTATGCGAAAAATGGTTCCTTTCTCGGCACTGTAGTTGCGCCAAGTGTTGCGCTGAGCAGCAGTGAATGGAGAGAGATTTCCGTCACTGTTAATACGGCTAACCTGCCGGCCGGCACGAATAACTTGCAGTTGAATTTGGCGACACTCCGTGGAGGTAGTAGTAGCCAGCAAGGAACACTGTACTATGATGATGCTACGATCGAATTGATTCCGGATACGGTGGCGCCAAGCGCGCCAACGAATCTCCACGCCCTAGGACAGACGGCAGGCAGTGTTGATTTGGCTTGGAATGCCTCGACCGATAATATCGGGGTGACGGGATACAATGTTTATAAAGATGCCGTGTTGGTAGGGACTGTGACAGGTTTAACCTTTACAGCAAGCGGTCTGATCGCAACTCAAAGCTATACCTTTACCGTGAAAGCCGTCGATGCGGCGGGAAATGTATCCCCAGCAAGCCAGGCATATGTGACCAACGACACACAAGCGCCTTCAACACCAACAAACTTAGCCGCATCCGACATTAAGATGAAAAGTGTCACCCTCACCTGGGACCCGTCAACCGACAATGGGGGCGTAACTGGCTATGAGATTAACGATGGTACGAAGCTAGTAGCGACAGTCACCGGGGTGACCTATACGGTAACAGGTCTTGAAGCATACAGCGGATATGCATTTACAGTGAAAGCGAGAGATGGTTCGGGTAATCTATCCCCTGCGAGCAATCCTGTCGATGTGCTTACTTCGAGCTATTATGATGTAGCGAACCCTGGTTTCGAGGAAACGAAGTCAAGTGGAATGAAACTTGTTCCTGTTAGTTGGAATTCTTCTTTATGGAGCGGGGCAAGCGGAGTCGATATGGGCAGTACTTCAGCAACGGTCAATAGCGGCACGAATGCGGTATATATCAACTCGACAAGTACCGGAGCCGCAGGGTTTTCATCCAAAATGATCCCGATTGACAGCGGAATGCAAACCATTAAGATTTCGGTAAAAGCCAAGAAATCGGCTGATTACGCAGGGAATGGCTCTTGGGTGTTCATCAGCTACTTTAAGGATGGTACCTTCCTGGGCACGGCTGAGGCTAATACGCCAACTTTGAGCAGCACGGTGTGGACGGATATTTCATTTACGATTGATAATAGTCAGTTTCCAGCAGGAACGAATCAAGTTCAGTTGAATGTAGCGACAACGAAATTACAGAGCGTCCCGAATACAGGAACAATTTATTACGACGACGCCAGCATGCAGTCCGTTGAATATTTCCCGCTGAAGGCAGACGTCTTTGCAAACTGGTGGAAGATCGGACAGAATGTGGTGTTCAAGGCGGTCGTAGATCAGTTGCCTCTTTCCGTGCAAACGTTGACGGGGACGGTTTATGATACGGATAATCAGGTTGTTGGGCAAGTTACGGTAGATCGGTCAACGTTACTGACATCGGGTTGGAGTTGGACACCTAGTCACGAAGGTTACTACGAAATCGCTTTTGACTATACGAAACAAGGGATTGCGGGAACGCTTCCGCTCCAACAATCGTACCGGATCTTTTCTAATCCGAAGAAAACAGCAGCAGAATTTGTACGTAATCGAACGTCCGTGGCTGTCGTAGAAAGTCAGTCCATAAGCAAAGCGGATCGTAATCCGCTATTTGGTTTTAGTAATGGTTTCAGTGATTTAAGAGCGATAGAACTCGCAGATTTAATTGGTTTTGACTTTGCGAGAATTCATACGATCCCATGGGGAGGACAATTCGGCGATACGAACATGGCTATTGAAAAGAGTCGTGGTGTGTTTAATTGGGCAGGACTTGATGAACATGTCAACAAATTGCAAAGCTATGGCATGGACATCATCGGAAATATTGTATTTACACCGCTATGGGCGTCTTCGCACCCGGAAGATACAACTATTTATATCGGCGTTCCTGGTTATGCTGCTTATGCCCCAACCGACCTGAATGATTTTGCTAATTTCCTGCGGGCGCTTGTCGCGCGGTATGGCGATCGGATTACCAAATGGGAGATATGGAATGAACCTCATTTGAAAGGCGGAAGTATTTTTTGGAATGATACACCAGAGAAGTTCGTGGAATTGCTGCGTACCGGCTATGAGACGATTAAAAGTGTTCAGCCGAATTCTGAAATTTGGATTGGAGGCATGGGCGGTCATCGATATTTGCCTTTTTATAATGAGCTGCTGCGTCTTGGCGGAGCGAACTACTATGATAAGTTGGCGCTTCATGGGAAGTTACCCGATCCCAAAGAGTATCAAGCTTATGATCAAAGGTATAATGTACCATCAAAGCCGTGGGTGAGTTCGGAAAGTCATGCTGGTCTTGTGAATGCTTCAGAATCATCATCTATCCAATCAGAACCCGTGATTGCAAGAAAGATGCTGTACGATTATATGTACCAGATGAAGAATGGGGTCGAACAAATCGCCTATTTTGACATGGTTAATAATACGGAAATCGAAGCCATCCCATTCGCCCATGCCGAAGGTTGGTTTACGGAATCTTCTGGATTATTCCGCAAGAAACCGCAGCTTGAACCGAGATTAGGTTCTGTGGTCATGCATCGATTTATCGAGACACTGGGGAATGATATTGTCTACAAAGGTGAGTATGCGCTAAGCGGAAATCAGAAAGCTGTCTATTTCGAAAGTGACGGATCACCGATTCTCGTCGTATGGTCCGAGGATGCGAATGCGGATACAATCGCTCCAGCACTTGCCAATGCTTTTACAAGTAACACCGTAGTTCGGGATTGGACCGGCGGTACAGAGGCAGCAGCTCCTACGCTGCAAGTGAAACCGAACAAAATGTATTACATCAGCCATGTAAATGCCGCTTATCTAGCTGGACTGACTTCCACGCAGGATGTCCTCTTGTCCGACTATGAGAAAGCCGTACAAAATACGAACATTCCTGTCGCCGCAGGGAGTAAGAGCAACTTGTTTGACCGTATGACAGGAGCTTTGAGCACGGATATTCATTGGATAACCAATAATTGGAATTTAATAAACTTGACCTCCGAGCAGCCTGCAGGGTTTGYGGCTCGAGCTGCAGTGGGGGCGGCGACGGATGGATTCGATCTAGTCATCGAGGTATCGGACGCCAGCTTCGTGCAAAACGAGACCAAAGGTAACTATTATATCGGTGACAGTATTCAATTTGGCTTGGATACATCAGGCGTCGGCATGGTCGGGGCACAAGTGGAATTCCAAGCCGCACTGACTGCTAACGGTCCTGTACTCTACAAGGGGACTGCGCCGTATATTGGAGGAGATCTGCCATCCAACTGGACACCTGCCGGCCAATTCGTTCAAAACGGAAGTATGCTCGTCGACAGTTCCCAAAGCGGAAAGAAAATATATAAGATTCACGTTGCTTGGTCAGAACTATATCCTTACATGCTAGATACGACGAAACCTATCTTTGTATCGCTGCTTGTTAATAATAACAATGGCAACGGTCGTCTTGGATATTTGGAATGGGCCAGCGGGATTGGTGGAGCGAAAAACGTAAGTCAATACGGTAAAATCTTGTTGCAGGATCCGGCCCCAGTGGCTGATGAGGTAAGCGTTCAGTTGAAAGACAGCAGCGGAAATGCCATCAGTGGTGGCGTCGTATCCTACTATGACGGGGGATGGAAAGATTTCGGCGTCACGAATGCTTCTGGAACTGTAAGCAAGTCTTTGCCGGATAAAGCGTATACGTTTGCCATGACCTACGAAGGTACGTATACGGAGAAAGTGCAAAACACAGGAACGGACCCGACGGTCGTGTTCCAGACGGTTAACGTCAATGTGCAGTTGAAGGATAGTCAGGGCAATCCGCTTAATGGAGGTGCCGTGAGTTATTATGCAGGGAATTGGCGGACTTTCGGCAATGCAGTTGGCGGCGAGATTCATAAGGAATTGCTGCCTGGCTCTTATACCTTTTCCATGACTTATGAAGGAGGGATTAAGGAAAAGCTGCAAAATATCGGGACGGACCCGATGGTCGTCTTCCAGACGGTCAACGTGAACGTGCAGTTGAAGGATAGTCAGGGCAATACACTTGATGGAGGCGCCGTAAGTTATTATGCCGGGAATTGGCGGACTTTCGTCAATGCGGTTGGCGGCGAGATTCACAAGGAATTGCTGCCGGGCTCTTATACCTTTTCCATGAGTTATGAGGGAGGGATCAAGGAAAAGCTGCAAAATATCGGAACGGACCCGACGGTCGTCTTCCAGACGGTCAACGTGAACGTGCAGTTGAAGGATAGTCTAGGTAATCCGCTTGATGGCGGTGCCGTTAGTTATTACGCAGGAAGTTGGCGGGCTCTCGGGAGTACGGTTAGCGGCGAGATTCATAAGGAATTGCTGCCTGGCGTCTATACGTTCGGTTTGTCTTATGGTGGTGTGTATAAGGAGATTTTAGGGAACACCTCGTTGAACTTGGCGGTAAATTTTCAAATGTAATAAGGGGAAACTGGACCACGCTGAGGCGTAGGTTCAGTTTTTGTTTGGATGGGTAATTTTACATATAGACGATCGAGTAACCCTGCTAACTTCTATTCCCCAACCTTCTAGCATATACTTCTGAGAGATCGATAGTCCACGAGAAGAAGAGGTGCAGCCCTTTTGATAACATTGCCTTTAATCCGTAAAAGAACTCTGAGCACATGGCTCATACTTGGATGCTCTGTCCTGACCCTTGCTGGTTGTAGTGATGCGACTTCCGTTATATCAACCGCCACTCCGGAAACCGTCCCTGTGACGACTACGGTCAGCCCGACACCTGCGACGCAGCAGCCTGCAACGCCAACAGTCGAAGCGCAGCTCCCATTCAAATTCCCGTTAACTGGTTTGCCAGCCGATCACGAGGTGAAGACTCGTCCCTATATGGTTATGGTCGAAAATGCGCCGCAAGCCCGGCCCCAAACCGGCCTCGATCAGGCGGACATCGTCTATGAAATCCTTGCCGAGGGCGAGATTACTAGATTCGTCTCGGTGTTCCAGAGTCAAGCAGCTAGCGTGATTGGTCCGGTGCGCAGCATTCGGCCTTATTTTGTGGAGATCGGCGATGCGTTGGATGCGATTATTGTACATGCTGGTTGGAGCCAGGATGCGATGGATATGATGGCAGGCCGCAATCTGGCCCATCTCGATGAAGTGTATGGCGATGGCGCCTACTATTGGCGCTCCACCGACCGGAAGGCACCGCACAATCTCTATACCTCTGTGGATAAAATGAAAAAAGGTGCCGAGGCGCGCAAGTTCCGCACCGAGTGGAATGGGCCTTTGCTCACGTTCACCAAAGCAGGGCAGGGCAAACTCACGGGCGCAGCTGTTCATTATATTCAAATTCCCTATCTCATGGGGTATTTCGCTTCGTATGATTATGATGCTGCTGGCGGCGTGTACAAGCGCTCTATGGAAGGGAAGCCGCATCTCGACAAGGAAACAGGCAAGCAGCTGCAGACCAAGAATTTGCTTGTCCTAGAGAGCAAGCATCAGATCATTGACAAAGAGGGGCGCCGAATTGTCGACGTATTCGGGCCGAACAAGGGCATGATCTTCCAAGAGGGCATGTCCCAAGCGATCACGTGGGAACGCAAGAACGGCATGCTCCGCGCCTATGCCAGCGATGGCCAGGAAGTACCGCTGCTGCCGGGCAACACGTGGGTGCAGATCGTGCCGGAGGGGACGAAGTTGAAGGTGGAGTAGGAGTAGGTCATGTTTAATCATAATTAACATGTTTAACAATCCCTTTACATTCCCTTAATCACAGGCAAACATTGAGATCCTATGATTACAAGTCATAGGAGGGATAAGATGAAGGCATTGCAACGTAAAATTTCGATACCCGCTTATTTCATCATCATTGTGCTGGTGTTCGGCCTATTGGGCGTTTATTCGGTATGGGGGCAAGATGATGTGGTGAAAGGCACGGAGGCAGGGAATGCTGCTGAAGCTGCTGAAATTGCTGATCCATTGGTTAATGGCGTTAAGAAAGTAGTCTGGTGGCACTCCATGAGCGGCGAGAACGGGCAAGTGGTGGACAGGCTCGTAACCAACTTCAATGCTGCACATAAGGATATTAAGGTGGAGGCTGTATTTCAGGGCTCCTACTTCGATAGTTTGACCAAGTTGAAAGCATCTATCGGTTCCAATTTAGGACCAACCATGGTTCAGGTGTACGATATCGGCACACGATTCATGATCGATTCTAAGGCAATCACACCGATTCAGAACTTCGTGGATCAGGACAAGTATGATGTGTCCCAAATGGATGAAGCTATTTTCAATTACTATAGGGTGGAAAATACATTGTATTCGATGCCCTTTAACGCATCTAATCCTATTCTGTATTACAACAAGGATCTGTTCAAAGCGGCAGGATTAAACCCCGAGAAACCACCGGTTCTCTATGCGGATATCACCCAAGCAGCGAAAAAGTTAACAACAGACAGTGTGTATGGTGCCTACTTCGGCACACACAGTTGGTATATGGAACAGCTTATTGCCAATCAGGGCGCTGAGATGGTCAACTCTGGCAACGGGCGCGATGGCTTAGCCACAGAATGGCAGTTGAATGGTGAAGCGGGCGTTAAGGCGCTTACTTGGTGGAAGGGGTTAGTTGACAGCAAGGCTGCCATTCACTCAGCGGGTAAGGGCGATGAATCCAAGAAGATGTTCGCCGAAGGGAAGGTCGCTATGATCTTCGATACGACGGCAGCGCTGCGCGATATCCTCGATTCTGTCGATGGTAAGTTCGAAGTTGGGACGGGCTTCTTCCCTAAGTCATTCGAAGCAAGCGGCGGCGGTGTCGTGGTAGGCGGGGCTAGCAACTGGGTCATGAATAGCAAGTCGGATGCGGAGCAGCAAGCGGCATGGGCATTCATGAAGTATTTGTCCGAGCCTGAGCAGCAGGCGTTCTTCCATGTCAACACAGGCTACTTCCCCATTACGGAGAAGGCTTATGAGCTGCCGATTGTACAAGATAATATGAAACAGTTTCCACAGTTCAAGACAGCCATTGATCAGCATAACGCTGCCAAGCAGAATCAAGCGACACAAGGCGGTGTTCTGGGAGTCTATCCAGAAGCGAGAAAGCTGACGGAGAATGCCATCGGGCAAGCACTCAGCGGGCAGAAATCGCCGCAGGAAGCACTCGATGCAGCAGCCTTAGAAATTAACGCCAAAATTGATGCGTATAATAGGACGTTGAAGTAAAGTAATGGAAGCCAGGTAAATTCGGCTCTAGTAGGGTCCTCCCACCCGTGCTACAGTGCGCTACACAAAAGAACCTGAGGCAGAGCCTCGGGTTCTTTCTCACTATATTAGAAAGTATAAGTTTCCGGGCACCATAACCTGCTTTCATATTGGTGATAAAACCTAAGGTACCTCCGTCGTCGGACGGACGCTAGCGCACAAATATTGTGCGCAAGTGGGGTACCTCCGTCGTCCGACGGACGCTAGCGCACAAATATTGTGCGCAAGGGAAGTACTTCCGTCGTCCGTCGGACGCTAGCGYACAAATATTGTGCGCAAGTGGGGTACCTCCGTCGTCCGACGGACGCCAGCGCACAAATATTGTGCGCAAGGGAAGTACCTCCGCCGTCGGACGTATGCTAGCGCACAAATATTGTGCGCAAGTGGGGTACCTCCGTCGTCCGACGGACGCCAGCGCACAAATATTGTGCGCAAGGGAAGTACCTCCGTCGTCCGTCGGACGCTAGCGCACAAATATTGTGCGCAAG
>NZ_JBFTPF010000030.1:0-76311 GCF_056398345.1 Paenibacillus sp. 01T442 | reverse complement strand
TCCCAGTCTTAAAGGCAGGTTACCTACGTGTTACTCACCCGTCCGCCGCTAGCTTATCCCGAAGGATAAACCCGCTCGACTTGCATGTATTAGGCACGCCGCCAGCGTTCGTCCTGAGCCAGGATCAAACTCTCCATAATAGCCAATCCCCAGAAAGTGAAGCGAACCTCCGAAGAGAATTCCGAATACTTTCCGTGGGCCCAGCAAGACAATTGCTTGTCCGTATATCTGAAAGCTTAATTGCTCATTTGAAGCTAGCGAGATTTTGCAATCTCTTTTATAGTCGATTACTCGACTGTGCTTACTCACTCGTTGTTCAGTTTTCAAAGATCAATTTCTTTCGCCCGCTACCGTGTTACCGRAGCAGCGAGATGTAATATACCATGTTTACTTTTAATGTGCAACTACTTTTTTTCGAGTTAATTTCAGTTACTCTCGCCTGCCTGTCTTGCGGCCGGAGTGATAATATAGCATGGTTTCGACAAAGAATGCAATGTTTTATTTTTCCAATAAGCAAAAAGATTGCCTCCATAAGTAAAACACTCTACTCGATGACAATCCATATATACGTAATGCCCACTAGCTCCGCTCACTCAACGACTGATTCAACTTCGCCTTCATATCCTCATAGCGATCCAATAAAGGCAGCAGCTGCTTACGGGTCAACGACAACAATGTGCATTCCGTTAGCGCCGTAATGTTGGCATTGCGAGGTGCATCCTTCAGCAGCGCAATTTCACCGAAGTGGTCCCCATCCTGAAGAACAGCGACCCTGATGTTCTCCCCTTTGGCATTGCGTTTCGTCACTTCAACTTTACCGCGTGCGATGATATACAGTTTATTGCCCACTTCTCCTTGCCGGAAGACATCTTGAGCGCTAGTCATTTTCTCCGTTGTCAGCAAATCTTTGATTTCATGCAAGAGATCCTCGTTCATATAAGCAAAGAATGGCATCTGTCTTAACCGGTCCACTTCGATAACGACTTCACCATCATGCGATAATTGGAAGCCTTGCTGCTTTTGCCACAGACTGTAGTAAGCACCTTGACACTCCATCAACTCATTATGAGTCCCGTACTCTAGCACTCTACCTTCTTTGATAAAATAAATAAGATCTGCGTGTGAAACGGTTTTTAGTCGATGCGACACGGCTACGATTGTGCGACCTTGATTCATGCGTGAAATGGTTTCATTCAGCGCTATTTCTGACTCTGGATCTAAGGATGCCGCGACTTCGTCCAAGAACGTCAGCTCGTTCGAGCGCAGTAATGCTCGGGCAATCGAAATCCGATGGCGCTGAGAGACGGATAAGTTGGCTCCATCATTTTCAATCCAGGTATCGTAGCCGCTCGACATTTGCATAATGGCCTCGTGAACCTCAACCGCAGCTGTAGCTTTCATAAGCTCTTCTTCTGTTGCATCAGGATGACCCACTAGCAGATTATCACGTATCGTCGCATGGAAGAGATATGGCTCTTGAAAAATAACGCCAGCTTGCGTGAGCAAAGCAGAGAGACGAATCTTACGTATATCCAGATCATCAATTTGGATCGAACCTTGCTGCGGATCATAGAAACGCATAAGCAATTGAAGCAGCGTGCTTTTGCCAGAACCACTTGGACCTACCAAAGCAACATAGCTGCCCACGGGAATCGAGAGCGACAGATCCTGAATGACGGGATGCGCATCCGTGTAACCGAAAGTTACCTTATCAAATTTAATCTCATTGGTAATCGACGGATTATCTATCGCTTCCTCATTATCCTCCAGATCGGGACAGATCTCGAGCACTTCATTAATGCGCCGGATGCCCACTTCACCTTCAATCAGGTCCGGAACGACCTCCATGAATTGAATAACCGAAACACCAACAGTATCGAAAACCGAGTAGAACGCTATTAGATCACCGATCGTCATCGTACCTTGAAAGGTAAAATAGCCCCCCAAGCCAAGGATAATCACGTTAACGACTGACAACACCATAATGGGGAGACGCTCCAGATTGGAGTTAATGAAACTCCTTTTGACCCCTAGTCTAAACCAAACTTGCAACTGCTTATTGAACCTCTTCTTCATCGAGTCTTGCAATTGAAAGCCACGGATCAGCTTAAAAGCCTTCATTTCCTCATCCATATTATTGGAAAATGACTCTACGATGCCCACATACTCCTCGTTATAGTGCTGTGCTCGTTTATTCAATAGTTTTTGCGGGATAAACATAAAAATAATGCCTACAAAAGCTACGAGCGCTAGCTTCCACTCCAAGACAAACAATAGGACTGTACCAACCACAATGCTAAGGCTCGCCAGAATCAGCGTAGAAAACGTCTGCATCATCGCATGCTCCACAGCCGGAATATCCATCGTGAAACGAGCGACAATATCCCCGATCCGATAGCGCGAATAGAAATGGGCGGAAAGCTTTTGCGTCTGTTCGTAGAGATCTTTGCGTAAGCCAATGAGGATCGTTTCATTTAATTTGGACATGGCATAATCCCCGCCGACGCCAATCAGTAAATTCATAACTCCACCAATTAGAAGCGCTAATAATAAGCCAAAGAAGATCGTCATATTCCGAGGCGTAATCGCATCGTCAATTAAGTATTTAATACTAAGGGAGGTAAAGTACTCGAAGGATAGCTCGAATAATAGCGCTAAGAAGAAAAGCGTAAATATTCTTTTGCTATTCGTTAAATAGCCCAGGACAGAACGGTACAAATACAACATAGATAGTTTCAGCGCCTTTTCGTAGAGTCGGTCCGTAGTAGAGTGAGGGCTGTCGGGGAATCGATTCTTGTAGTCTAGGATCTACTCTAAAAGGGAGTGTGCGTGGGTTAGTGATAATTAGCTACATTAACCAGTTTAACATAAACATTTTGCATGAGGGGACGATTTCATTAACCTTATTAATAATAATAAAAACCTAATCCATTGGATAAGGTTTGGGCCATTTCGTAGTTTCTGAATTATAATGGCAGCGTTTCGAGGATTGAAAATAATGCCGCTTGCGTGTTGAGCACTACAACTCGTTTCAAACAAGGAATAACCCTACATCACGATAACGTAGGGTTATTCTTTGTATTGATTATTTCGTTGCACCGATTTGTTTCAACATGCGTACAACAACAGTCGCCACCTGTGCCCGTGTGCTGTTTTGAACTGGTGCAAAGTGAGTATCATCCATGCCGTTTAGAAGTCCTAGCGTTGTTGCAGCTGCTACGTATTGCTTAGCCCAATCGCTGATGTCGCTTGCATCTTCATAGTCTACCGTCTGAGATGTAAGAATATCTCCCAGTTTCTTACCTGTAGCGTTCAAGTACACGTTGACCATCATGACCGCCAGCTGTTCACGCGTAACGCTAGCTTCTGGAGCGAAGGTACTATCGCTTGTGCCGTCAGCAATTTTCGCAGCATAAGCAGCGTATACAGCATCTTTATACCACGAATCAGCAGCTACGTCAGTAAACTGATTACTTCCCGATTGCGTCGGCAGATTCACAGCTTTCTTGAGAATTGTTACAAACTGCGCACGCGTCATGTTATTGTTCGGCTGAAACGAGTTCGCATCCATCCCATCAACAATTTGCTTGCTGATCAGTTGCTCGATATCTTTTTGTGCCCAATGACCTTGAATATCATCGAAAACCTCAGTTTGAGTCGGAGCAATTCTCTCCATAACTACATACTTGGAAAAATGCGGGAGAGATATAGTGATTGTGCCATCCCCATTCACGGTACCACCAATATTAGTCCAAGTATTCGTGGCTTCATCCAGCCAATAGACCCCGAGTGTACTCGGATCTTTTACTTTGGACGAGTCATAGTGGAATATAGCTTGTACTGGGCTATTAAAAGCAGTTACAGTCTTATCTTCTACACTTAAAGTGAACTCCACCATAGGAGAAACTGCATGAAAATTGCTCACTGCCGGAAGGTCACCGCTCAACACCTTGAGTCTTACTGAGTCACTATCTTTTTTATCAACCAAAGCATTTACAGGAAAAGTCAGGTTAACATCGTTCGTTTTGATAACAATAGGCTTACCTTTGTCGGTAGCCATACGAACAATGTCAGCACTAAAGCTTACTGTCGTGATATCGAGTTGTTCCTTAGCCGTTGCATCCAAGACAAGCTGTGGCTTTGCAAGATTAGCAAGATCAATTAGCATATCCACATGAGCCGGCTGGACATCGTAAGTCATCTTACCGTTAGCGTCAAGCGTTGGAGAGCTTTTTCCTCCACCTCCACCGCCACCTCCTCCGCCTCCTCCGCCACCAGCAGGTTCGGCATTATAAGCCTTTTCAAGCTTCAAGCTTGGAATGCCACTGCCATGTTGCACGGAGAAATAAAGACTTCCAGCACCAGTTCCCAACTGCGAAGTGGTAAAGTTGAGTGAAGTTGTGTTAGCCAAAGCTACTTGTTGTAAGAATGAATTAGCTGAGTTGGAATCACGGTACACACGAACGATATCTCCACCACTTACACCAGAGACAGTAATCGTATCGGGGGTTCCAGACTTATTATTGATAATTTGGACTTGATCTGTTCTCAACGACGCACTATAAGTACGATCAAATATATCCTTCGTAGCAGGCGTACTCATTCCCGTTGAGGAAACCGCATAAATGGCAATTTTGGTTGCGCCTAATGGAATTTGTGTATTCATTGGAATACTCATTATATAATCTCTATATTGATTTTTAGGCATACTGATAATAGGTTTGAGCTTTTGCAATTGATCATCAACAAAGTAAGCTTCGTAACGTAACGTATTACTGGAACTGCTATTTGTATAAAAGAATACTTCGCCGCCAATCTCCCCTGCATCTCCATCATCATCCGACTGAAATATGGATGGGATAGGAGTTTGATTATCTGTCGGCATGATAGAAACAGCTTCACCCGCAATGTTATCTGCCAAATAATAAATCCCCAACGTTAACTCATCGTTTTTCGAATTGATTGCCGATAACCGTAGTGCCGTAGCCTCAGCTGGAATTTGCGTATCTTGAAAGGAGAAATTATATTCCTTCTGTCCTGTGCTGACTTGCGCAATAGGGCCACCTATTGAAACTTGCATTGAATCAACAAATTTGAGAAATGTGACAAAATATTTTTTTACACTCGCCTCATCAACGGTAGGAACCCAATGCAATACGCCATTAATATGATTAGCGCGAGTATCCCTATCCTCGACATAATCACTATTGGGATCTGCATCAATGCGGTCCCATACTCCGGAATAATATCCACTTGTACTCTCACCTTGATCGTTTTTACCAAAAATCCCGATTCTTTGAGTCCCAGCTGGGATCACAGTACCTTTAGGCAAAGTAATTTCATAAGTCGGAAGCTGTTGGCCTGGGCGAATAAGACTCTTCCGAGTTACTTCCGCGATGGATTGCAATTTCATATTGTTTCCATCAACGAAATAAAGAGTATAGCTTGTCGCAGCTTCATCTAAAGTAAGGTCATACCACGTTATATAGCCGCCAAAACTTCCACGGGATATATCCGTATCAAAGATATTGAGGGCTAGCAGGTTGGGGGCTGGGATCGCTGGATTTGTACCTACAATGCTTGGGCTGCTCGTAGTTCTATCAAAAATTTGCATGCGGTACACTTCCGAACCTGAATTCCCGAACAAATCTTTCGGTAGTAAATCCAGATAAATGGCTCCTGCAGGCACGCTATTTTCATCAATATCAACATGATAAGTTATACCGCCCGATTCATGCTTTGAGACATTTCCACCACTAAGCTTTCTTCCAGAAGCGTCGACAAAATTTAATTGGTAACCAGAATAATTAATTTCGCTTGGAGTCATCCAGGATACCATAGGATGGATTTTCCCCCGAATGGGATCTTGATCTTCAAATATGTAGTAACCTCCACCGCCGATTCCAGCTCCACCGCCTCCACTGCTAGGTGGCGTAACTGGAGTAGAGACTGTATAATCCGACAGAACAACAGTAGCGGCGGAAGAGCTTTCTCCTTGAGCATTCTTGGCATAAACGCCTAAGTATTTAGCTCCCGTTGGTATATTCATTTGCTGAATGGTGTAGCTATAGCTCGAGCTATTTGCAGAATAAGGAAGTTCTGCAATGCTCGTGCCGATTTTATTTAAATTCTGGTCTAAAAAGTAAAGTGTGTAACTGTTTATAATGGATAACCCCGATGTGCTGTACCAATACATATTACCGCTTATTCTTCCTGCGGTTGAATCGTAATCGCTAAAATTAACATTAGTCACTTGAAGTGACGGCGGACTGAACTCTGGTGCAAGATCATGAAGAGTCTGCATTGAAGTGAATCTTTGCACTGTTTTTCCATCATCAGAAACCACAACAATTTGACCGTTTGGCAGCGTCAGCACGTTCTTTGCGACGAATGGCAGGTGATACTGCAAGGTGTAGGAATCTCGATTCCAAACCGAATCTTTTGCAAAAACATTTACTCCGTTAGCTGCAATAATGGCAGCCCCAAAATAGCTCTTCCACGCTGGAATCGGTAGAAGTGTATTTGTATCCAGAAGATTACTGCCGTAATATAGGTCATTTCCATTCATTGTTAACATACCTGATGGGTTGTTGTAAGTTTGAGAAATTGCCTGCTGTGAAAGATTAGTTAGATCGAGTTTAACAGCCTTACCGGTGGAATAATATCCCATTTCTCCGAAGTATAATGCATTGTCCGCTAAACTAAGAATCATACGACCTGGCGTAGAAAGGGATGTAGCGTAATTAGATTTCGTCCCAACAGCCGTATCAATGACCTTAATCCCCGGATATCCGAAAACACTCATGTCAGATGCTGTGTAGTAAAGCTTTTGATTACCATATACAACCTGACTGACAAAACTGCCGACCTCCCATGAATTTACGGGCCCGTTAACAGTTGTCCCAGAAAGTGTATCCACACTCATTATTTGCGTAGTCGAAGCGAAGCTGATATAGAGCTTGTCATGATCAATAAATATCGAGTTAGGATTCGAACCTAAGATCTGGGTTTCTTGAACAGTCATGTCACTCGTTCTAATTCTCATTAACTGATTGTTTTCCGAAGAAATGGCAAACAGGTTTGTACCGTCATTGCTGTATACGACATCGGTCACCGATGTATTAAATACCAGCTTTTGACCATCAGATATTGGAGGACTGGATGTCACTGGATTTACACTAATCACTTGTATAACATTCGGAATACTAGGGTTCCAAGGATCAGATCCTGTATACGAATAAATATGATTCTGGCTATCCACTAAAATCTTTCTGGATGCTACAGGAAGTTCGGCAATTTGAGTAAATCCGTTTCGATCATACATATAGCTGTGGGATGGTGCTGCATTCCCGGAATTTGCCATTTCAGTGGCAAAAACTTTGTTGCCCGCAACATACATAACTCCATATCGATAAGTACCTTGAATGGATGTTAGATCCGTATTTTTTAAGCGATAGCCTGCATAAAAAACCTGATCCCCATCAACAAGTACTTTTCTGCCGGCATAACTAAAGCCGTAATTATTATGATAATTAGTCCTCATAAGTGACTGTAGCGTAGAGGTGCTGTATGAGAAAAGATTAGATCCGCTTGATCCTGATTCACCAATAAACAGAATATGGTTCACTCGATCAACAGCGAGATCGGGTTCATAAAATTTACCCATAAATCCTGGATCTAGCAACGTCTCTGTTTGTGCTGATAGATCGTAAGTTGCCACATGGCTCCACTGGTCATATTCGGCATAGAACAACTTGTTGCCATCGATAGCCAGTTCATACGGCTTTATGGAAGTTGTAATTGAATCCACTACTGCCTTTTGCGCAATATCTACAATGGCAATAGTGGTTGTTCCAGACAGAGCAACATAAAGCTTGCTGCCAGATTGCACTAAATCTGAAGGGGCAGGGCCGAGAGTTACTTCCTTCTCTAACTGAAGATCACTAAGACGAATGAATAGTAGACTATTAGCTTTCTCAGAGACAGCATATATGTAACCATTCGCTTCATCCATGATCCATTCCCTGATTGGATTTTGCATAGTAATTGAAGGAGATGCTCCGGTTGCATATGCTTTTTTAACATCAATCCCCATTGCTATAGATGATGAAAGCATCGTGAAAATGACAAGTAACATGATAAACATTCGTTGATTCCTTACATTCCGCCACTTTCCGGTAAGCATAGATGTTGATCCCCTTTTTTTGATAATTATGGAACTCTATCAATATTATCCTAGTGAGTTGTGGAGAGCAACGAAATTAATAGTTTCTTTATAAAGATATCTAAATAACGATATCTGAATGAAGTTCCGAAACGACAGGAGAATCCTCTAGCTGATATAATAAATAAAGATAGGAGTGTGAATGGGATGAACAAAATGATCGATCAATATATTCGGAATGAGGAAGAGCTCGCTTTGGCTAGAAAAGTAGAAGAGCTGGCCTCCCGTTTTGCTGAAAGAGCCGCGCTGCATGACCAAGAGGGATCTTTTCCATTTGAAAATTTCGCGGATTTGCGAGAGGCTGGGTACTTAAAGCTAACTGTCCCACAAGAATTCGGCGGGGATGGCATTTCACTTTATCAGCTCGTTATGCTGCAGGAGCGGCTGGCTTATGGGGATGGTTCGACCGCCTTAGCCGTAGGCTGGCACATAGGACAGGTCTTACATCTTAGAACAACTCGAAAATGGCCAGAAGCTATTTTCACTGATTTGTGCTGCTCCGTCGTGAGTGATGGGACTATGATCAATACTTTTGCTAGTGAAGCTGCCTCCGGTAGTCCCAGTAGAGGCGGCAAGCCCGAGACAACAGCGGTTCCTAMACCTGGCGGATGGTTGATTACGGGACGAAAAACATTTAGCACCCTTTCACCGATCCTAGATCGTTTTGTGGTATCAGCTTTTATCCCGGATGAAGATGGAACAGCGGACTTCCTGGTTCATCGAACAGACCAGGTAACGATCGTGGAAACTTGGGATACACTCGGGATGCGAGCGACAGGCAGTCATGATGTGGTTTTGGATGGGGTTTTCGTGGATAAAACCATGAGGCTTTCTGGAAAAGGCGTAGATGATGGCGGCGGCTGGCTTTTACATATTCCGGCTTGTTACTTGGGCATTGCCATGGCGGCACGTGATTATGCCCTTGAATTCGCTCATACCTATCGTCCGAACCATATGAACGAACCGATCTCTTCACTCCCTTCTGTCCAGCATACCATTGGCGAGATGGAAATCGAGCTACGAACGGCACGTGCACTCCTTTATGCAACGGCGGATCGTTGGGATCAAGAGAAGGTCAACCGACCAGCATTAAAACCAGAGCTAGGCTTGGCCAAGTATGTTGCTAGCAACAATGCGATCAAAGTCGTGGACCTCGCGATGAGAATCGTCGGTGCCGCTAGTTTGTCCCGCAAGCTGCCTTTGGAAAGGTACTATCGGGATGTTCGCGCAGGCCTGCACAATCCACCAATGGATAGTACAGTGCTTCATAACTTAGCCAGTGCTGCCCTAGTCGAGAAATCCTTGTGATATGAGGGAACTGAAGAAATACTAGAACAAATCATCGAGTTTCTTAGCCGAAGCCTCCCTGTCCGCTTTCAAAAAATATTCATATCTGCCGAATTTCGCTAACGCCTCATGGTCTGGCAGCCATACCCACTCATCAATTTCCGTCTGGCATCGGTGAGCCCGGAACGCTGCCAGTTTAGCTTTCAAATGAGCTTCTACATCAATTTCCATGACATCCTTATGGGAATACCCAAACCGTTCCGGACGCTCCATCGCATTACCAAACGTTATGAAATATAACGAGTCCAGATGTCCTGTTCGTTGACATGCAGCCGTCGTAGCCTTCCCAATAGCGCAATGATCGGGGTGTCCGCCTAACGTTTCGTGAAACGTGAGCACGACATCGGGATTCACATCACGGATTAGAGCCTCAACTCTTGAAGTCAGGCTTTCCTCATCGATAAACTCAACCGTCTTGTCGCGGATATCGAAAAATAGGAGCTGTTGGATGCCCAAGCATTTGCAAGCATCTCGCAATTCAATTTCACGAGCAGCCGCCATCGTTTCCCGATTGAGATAAGGTGGATTACCCATTCGGCGTCCCATATCACCGCGAGTGGCACTCACCAGCGTAATGTCGACTCCTTCACTAGCGTATTTGGCTAGTGTCCCTCCACAAATAAATGACTCGTCATCAGGATGCGCAAATACGGCAAGTAGCTTGTTCACTGTGCCTCTATTGGTCGTATTCATTCTGGAAACGGCTCCTTTCCAATATGCAGCGCAACGTTCATCCGACCTCGATCATCATATCCGGCCAGTAAAAGACAGTCGTTCTCATCAATTTCATAATGCGTGAGCGCCTCCATGCGCAGCCAGCCATGCCCATCGAATCGAAGTGCTGTACGAAATGGTCCTTCCCCTGCTATAAAAGCATGGGTAACCTTGATCTTAAAATTACGAACGAAGACAAACGAAGTCGCTTCGCTATGGATATAAGCGTCAATCCCTATGAAGGACTGAAGTTTAGCTTCAACTTTTGACTTGACTATTGGGATCATCTTGTTTATCTCTCTTTTCTGAAAGGGAATATACCCACTTTTATTTCGCCGCTTGCTCTCCAATTCGCTCCCAATCCAATGGCGTATAGTTGCCCATATACCATAAGGAAACAGCATTCAGATCATAGAATTTGGCGAGCCAAATCTGCTTAGCTATGCTCTGAGAATCTTCGTAATACAATACATGGCTGCCCCGCTCGTCCGCAAACGTAGCTTTCTTCAAGAAATACGGCATGTCCCACGTGGTATTCACTCCTGGCATCACCAGCCTTTTCTCAACATCCGCAATGGCTGGTTTAAGGGCAGGTCCGGTTATGCCAGCTTGGGTGATCCACTGGTTAGCCTGTTTGGAAATACCAAGGACAAGCTTCTCCTTCGGTATCGCTTGCAGCGCAGTTAGCACCGTATCGTTCACTAATGGCAGTGGTGCTGACGGCAATACACTTTCATTATGTGTAAAGTCATAAGCCATAAGGATCACCGTATTTGCTAGTTTCCCAATTTCTTTTAATTCATAACCCTTGTAATAATAAATCGGCGGAACGGCTACCGACAATGTAAGCGAACCTAACTGACTTTTCAACTCCTGCAGAAATTGGGTATAGTCATGTGCACTTCCCGCTTCTTTCAATCCTTCAAAATCAATACTTACCCCCGTGAACGAGTAGGCTGGATCTTTTAACGTACTGAGCAATGATGCGATAAAGGACTTTTTGGCAGACTCATCTTGAAGGAAGTCTTTTAAATTAGCACCATCATAGAAAACCATCAGTTCCTTTGTAATGTGGGCAGCATCCGCAGTTGCAATGACCTCTTCATAACCAATTGGAACCCGATATTCCGAAGACTTAATATTCAATGAAGCCATTCCAGCACCGCTATATGCCAGGTTAGACCAACCAAGAATCACATGAGAAAGCTTACTCATTTGCTTAATCGCAGGGTAGGATGTGAGAGCATAATACCCTGTGAAATCGATTTTTTGCTCGGCGATCCGCTTATCAATCAACCGATAGATAACAGCTGCTGCCTGCTTACGAATCAAAGACTCTTTCGGGTTAAATCCTGCCTGATCTCCCTCCATAATACCTCGATGCGCTGCGTAATATACATAAGGTTTCATTGCCTCATTCATAGTTGAATTATCCTTAAAACCTCTAACAACCTGCTCTTTCTTCCAATCCGTGGTTAACCATTGTTGACGAGCCGTTTCACTTTCAGACTCCAGCAACGATTTCCCTACGAGCATCGCAACTTCTTCTCTCGTAATCGTCTGCGAAGGATGAAGCAAGCCCTCCTGATCTAGTAAACTATCAAGCCATTTCCGTTCATACACAGCAGCAATATAAGATGCGGACCAACGGTCCTTCGCTACATCTACGGGAGTACTCCCAAGTGCCGTTTTATTCTCTATTTTACCTGCCATAACGAGCAACTTAATGAAAGCCTCTCTAGACAAGTCATCATTAGGACGATAAGTTTGGTCTTCATAGCCGTTAATAATGCCTAATGCGGATAAGGTGTAAATCGGATCCTTGGCATAGTCTTGTTCCTCATCTTTGAAGGGCTGGAGTTGAACATCGTAGGCAAAAGCGGTATTTGCAAACAGTAGAACAAACAGCGTGCCGAATAAGATTGTCTTTTTCATCATAAACCTCGTCTTCCCTCTCCTTCTATATCTGCGATTACTAGAATGAGTATTCCTAGCAACATAGTAATAGACGCATTGGGCTAGTGATTAGTTACGTTAAAATGAAAAAACCGTCCTATCACCTGTGGTGTGATTGTGGACGGCTTGCTTATGGATCTCAACAAGAATGGCACTTCTACTTTTCCTCGGACAATCTGTTGCTTTCCTGAAAATAAAGCACATGATTAAATAACAGCGAAAGTAATTTCCGCATCGATTTGATGCCTGCTTTGTTCATTATATTAGCAAGATGAATCTTGACCGTTTTTTCGCTGATTCTACAACGTTCGGCAATTTCGTGATTGGAAAAACCATAGATAGCGACCATCAGGAAAATTTCCGACTCTCGCTTCGTAATTTGATACCTATTCGAAAATACATCCATCGAGTTACCTGTTTCCTGAATTAGAAACTCATTCATACGCTCGTAATCCGTGCTACATGAGGCATGCATGTCCCCATTGTTCTTATCAAGCAAGTCTTCTTTCAAGTCGTACTCCCTCCTACTCAGGGTTACGTTCCAATAATTCTTTCAGCGGAAAATATAAACTTAAGATTAGAAGAATGCCACCTAGTACGTTCCATAAAATCATCAACATCTGGACATGCCTCCTTGAAATTCCATCATTCCTCTATCTACATTATAGATGCTACTAAAGGCCTATCCAAGATGAAGAAGTTCACTAGAAATGCAACTTTCTCGACACTTTATCCGTTCTATGTATGACTTAAGTCATGTTTATGGTAAAATAAGTAGTAAATAAAGCTTTGTTTGAGGGTAAAGATATGGATGTACATTTAAATAAAAACATGACTCTCACCTTGAATATCATCGTGATGGGCGCAACACTCTCACTATTGTTTCATACGAGTAAATTTTCGGTAGGACTTCTGCTGCTAGCATGCAGCTATGTGACTGCCGTCCTTATGCGGGACTACATCCTAAAGATTGCTCTGCATAGTAGGATTGGTTTCCAGTTTTTATACGCTCAGCTCGCTTTGGCACTTGTTATCTGTGTATGGTCGGAAAGTTATCTTTCACAAATTTACCTCTTAATTCTCATTGGTGAATTTACCTTTCATCACGGCAGGAAGCATGCCATTCTCTTTACGATCGTAACTTATGTTTGCATTCTATTAGGAGTCATGGTCTATCGTCAGTTTCCACCTTTTGAACAAATCTATTTAATTATTCCTAGAGTGATTGATTTCTTTGCGATCTACGGGATGAGCTTGCTTGCTAGGATTGCGTTTCAACAAAAGAATCAATTAGCTATCGACAATGAACATCTGCGAATTGCCTCTATTGCGCTGGAGCAGAAGGCCAAATTACAAGAACGGACGCGAATTTCCCGCGATATTCATGATTCGGTTGGACACACGCTGACATCTGCGTTAACCGGGTTACAAACTGCCGCACATGCGTTAGAGAAACATCGATATCCCCTTGCCCAAGAGATGATCGATAGAACGAGAGAAAGTATTCTCAGAGGGCTCGATGACGTGCGGAGCTCTGTGCATGTTTTGCGCGAAAACTTCCCAGATCACTCTTTCATACCCGAGCTTATCAGGTTGATCGATGATACGAAAAAGCAAACTAACGTGGACATTACCTACACCATTGATACCACGACGCCTGATCTGACACCCATTATCGAGCTCACGATTTACCGTGCACTACAAGAAGGTTTGACGAATGGCATTCGCCATGGCCTAAGTACCTATTTCCACTTCTCATTGACGTATCATGAGGAAGTCCTTCGATTCGTTTTATCCGATAATGGTCATCCACCACTCGAAATTGTGTATGGCTACGGACTAAATGCGATGAAAGAACGCGTGGAAGATGTTGGAGGAACGTTTTCAATACGTAATCATGGTGGATCTGGCGGAGTAACGCTGGATATAGCCATACCCTTCAGTCGAAAATGATCGGAAGGAGTGATCGAATTGTCTCAAACAACCATTCTTATCGCAGACGATCAACCCCTCATCCGCGATGGATTAGCAGCTATTCTAGGCATGGAAGAAGGATATAAAGTCGTAGCTACAACGGGAGATGGAATAGCCACCATAGAACAAGTACAGCTGCATCGGCCTCAGCTCGTTATGATGGATATCCACATGCCCAAGCTTGACGGCTTAGAGGCTACCAAACGAATCAAAGCCGAATTCCCAGAGATTAAGGTACTTATTTTGACCTCATTTGAAGATGAAGCTTACATATGGGAAGCGATACGTCACGGTGCCAGCGGTTATTTAGTGAAAGGCGTCGAGACGAAAAAAATACTCTCAACCATTCAGGTCTGCTTAGATGGTGGCATTACATACCCGCTAAGTATTCAGCCGCGCCTTGTCCAAGCACTACGTTCCTCAGAGGC
The DNA here is from genome assembly GCF_056398345.1 of Paenibacillus sp. 01T442. Lineage (NCBI taxonomy): Bacteria > Bacillati > Bacillota > Bacilli > Caryophanales > Paenibacillaceae > Paenibacillus > Paenibacillus sp. 01T442. The sequence continues at coordinate 61,668 of NZ_JBFTPF010000030.1, read as the reverse complement.
ACAGGAAGAAAAGGCATTGGAAGAAAACCTACAACCGATTGAAACCCAACCACAAGATAACAAGCTGTCTGGTCTATCTGTTCAGGAACGGAACATTCTGAGGAATTTGAAACAAGGGAAGTCGAATCAAGCTATCGCCTCTGACATGTTTCTGACCACGGGGACTGTGAAGAATTATTTGAGTGCTATTTATAAGAAGCTGAATGTCTCTGGACGGTCGGAGACCATTGCTTATTTGCATGAGAATGATTTGTAGGAATCGTGGAGGGTACGCACTGAAAAAGGAGTAAGGTTCGATGAACCTTGCTCCTTTTTGTTGTCTTATGTTATAGCGTCATCGCCTGTCCGTACCGAGCTAGGAAAGCTTCCTTCTCTTTATACTCTGGCATTATGCTGCCTACACGTCGCCAGAAGGAGCGATCATGATTCATATGCAGGAGATGGCATAACTCGTGAACGATGACATAGTCAATGACCTCCACTGGCGCCATGGCTAGGCGATAATTAAAGGTTAGCTTTTTGTCCGAGCTGCAGCTCCCCCACTTCGTTCTCGACTCATCGATCTCGATCGTCTTGGGTTTGACTTTCAGCTGGGTTTGATAGGCTTTGATTCGTTCCGCTACAACCTTCTTGCAGCTCGCGAAATAGAACTTCTTCAGGTTGATTTTCAACTCGTCCTGCGTGAGGCCATTCGTTTCAATTAACTCGTGAAGGAAATAATATTTCCCGAGATGAAGGAACTTGCCTTCTTCTTCGTATTCTCTGACTTTGGGGATGGGCTGCTTCGCTTTGGTGATCGCGTTTAGCTTGTCTAGGATCGACTTGCTGTGTTGTTGCACTGCGTGAATGATTTGCTCCTGACTGGTGCCGTTGGGAGCTTTGACCGTGATGAAGCCCGTGTCATCGATGTGGATGTAGAGCTTCTTACGGATGGCGTATTGGACGTTGACGTCTATGGTTGTGCTGTTGAGTTCAATTTTCATGGGTATCATCGTTTCTGTAGAGATTTTGTGTAAGGGATAAAAGAAGGAGAAGTCCTTTCTTCACGTTTACCTATTGTATCAATTATGGTTTGGTTTTGGTAGGTGCGTCACGTGTGCATATAAAGAAAAGCACCCGAAAATTGGGTGCTTCTGCGTATGATAAATCTTCTATTCCACTTCAATCCTCACAACCGTACTCCTCAAATCCACTCAATGTTGAATATTAACTTCAAATACACTCTTAATCCTAATTTTCTGAATAATATAACTCATCGTCTCTCGAGATATCATCATTATCCTCGTTAGTTCGCTTCACATCATCCCATATCTCTCTTGGCATTTCGTCGTTTAGAGTCCATAAATACTTATCAATAACTCTTTCGTTACCATCTGTTCCAAGTGCCCAATAAACATTTTTTAATTCTAAAGTTTTTTTATGTACAAAACCATAATATACTTGCAAGGATTCTTGGTTCAAGTCGGCTCCCATTTGAATCATTTTGTTACGAGACTCACTTATAATATTTTGTAAATCATTCAACTCTTCATAACTAAAAATTTCATTTCGAAAATCATTTTGTTTTTCCAATAATGATGCCATTTGATTAAAACTCTTACTTTGTCTCTTAAATGCAACTTTGTAGTATTCATCAGATGGACATTCTAATTCTTCATCCTCTTGATCATCTTCTCTTTTTGTATTCATGATTCCCCAGAAGTTTTTAGTATAAAGATCATCCGGAATATCATATATATCCTTTATATTTGAGAGGTATAATCCAAATACATCTGCTTCATTTGTATCGATTTTTCTTGATTTCTCTTGTATTCCTTCCCTATGACTCGGTATAAAAGTATGCCCCCCAGCAGCCCCAACATGACTGTACCATGCTTGTATAACAAACTTATATCCTGGATTAAAATTCTTTTCCGTTAAAAACTTATCTGTGTCCTCTACCTGTAAGACAATAAATCCGATATATCCCCAACTTCTATTATCCCATACATTAACAAATTTGGTTTTCATCCTTCTATACCCCAATACCTAATTTATTCTTTATAACTTTTTTATAATCGTCATAAATAATCAGACTTGTGGTATAGTCATCAACATATTTATGTTTTAAAAATGTTTTTGTTGCAGAATACAACCCTTTTCGCAAATCTCCCACCAACACATTAAACATCTGTGCTAGCTCGACATCTGTAATATTATCATGATTAACAATCTTTATAATCCATTCCCTATTACTTTCTGTGATAGAAGACTGAATCTGATACCACAATCTTTTTTGCATTTCCTCGACTGCAACATCTTCTAAGACTTTATAATCCCTATCTTTCCATTTATTTTCCAATACCTCCAATAACAAGGACAAGTAGTCTGCCAAACTAATCATTATATAAGAGTAAATATTTTCATCAGTATGATTATTTCGTAGTCCCATTGCTCCTAATGCTAAGTAGTATTTGGGATCCTTATCCTCATAACAATAAATACAATCAATAATTAATTGCATTCTTTCTGAAAAAAGCAAATTTATTCTATTAGCAAAATCCGTAGCAATATATTGAATATAAAAATGTAATGCATGCAATCCGTTATCGAATTTTTGCTTTGTAACATTTTCAATTTTATCTTTAGTAATTTGACTTAATACTTTTTGAATTTTGAAAACAACATCTTCAAAATTTTCAGCTTGTAAAGCATCTGCTTGCAAGTACTTCTTTAATAGTTTCTCGCCAGTATTCTGCTCAATTATTACGAAAATCATATTCAGTAAACCAACAATCGATTCACTGTATTTTGGAGCTTTATAAACATTTGAATTGGATATTTCTTCCTTTATACTATCAATATTGTTATTCACAGTTTCAACGAATTTTGCATAATTTGATATTTCAAGATTTACGTTACTAACTTGTTCACTTAATTGATTCACTTTTTTCACAATGAACTTTTCGCCTTCTGTTAGCGATTTGCTTATATATTTTTCAATCTCATTAATATAATCATACAAAATATTAGTAATGGTATCTCGATATATAATCAAGTCGTTATTATTTTCAAAAAAAGCTCTAACATACTTTTCTTTTTCATCTGTCGAGAACACTTGGCTAAGATTAACACTTTTAAAAGAACGAGCATGCTTTGTTATATACTCATCTAAATGTTCTTTTAAATACTCATTGTTTCCTTTTAATCGATTTAACTTTATTTCCACATCAATATTTTCTATTCTTTTCACCATCTCATTTTGTTTATATTGAGAGACAGCTTCTCTTAGCCTTGTTTCTATAGTAGCAATTGTTCCAATTGTACTCAATATCATGTTCAGATCCATGATTATCGCCCTCTCCTAACTCTATGAACATAATAATAATATCCTAATTCAGCTATAATTCCCAGAAAAACCCCACAATTTTCAAGCGATAGACCCTGCAAGTAGCAGAGGTTCAACAATTATATAGATCCACACCTAAATAGGATCAGAATCCATCCACCATCGAAAGTTCTATGAGATAACCTTTATGAGGTAAAAAATGAAAGGACTCAAGCATACGCTATGCTTGAGCCCCCACATGACTTGAGTGCGTAATCCTGCGACATGACCAAAAACTAATTCAATCGATGTACCAATTCATATTTATTTCTTACTTATCCATCTGCTCTTCATCATTTACAGTGCTTGTTTTCTGCCTGATGGCGCTCAGAACGTCTTCCCAATACTGCTTCATTTGTTCCCTCGTGATCGGATTATCCAAATTCTCTTGATGGAAGCTGATCGTTGTTCGATCAGGATGATTAGATAACAGCCGGATTTGCAACGTTGACGGCTTCTCCCAATCCTTCTTACCCCACTTTAAGCGAAGCTGCCTGTAAGGCTTGATTATCCGGAGTTGGCCCGAAATCCCCTCATCGGATGTAAAGATCTCTCCCTCATTGAATGCGAAAGGTGATACGTTTCCAAGCCACAATTTCATCCCTTCCTGAGAGGTTAGAAACGACCAAACCTGCTCCGGCGAGATGGGAAACGTCCTCCTAACACCGACTTGAAAACCTACAGATACCGTTTGACCAACAATCTTGGGCGATTCAATATTCTGATGTTTAATAGTAGCACCCCGCTAAATTGTTTGTTTGCACTAACCAACATATTATTATAATAAGGGTAAACAGATAATATATAAATATCTTAATAGAATCATCGCACGATTAATAAAAAAAAATCCCTACTTCACTATTCACAGTGATGTAGGGATTTTTGTTCAAAGACAAACACGCGTTATGTTCCCATTAAAAATTAAGAAATTGTCCGACACTACTCTCATTGATTAAATATTTGATAATTCGTTTCACGACAACATTTGCAGCTTCTTCGGTTGTAGACTTACTTATATCAACTACAATTTCCGGATTCCCAGGTATGTTAGTTGTGCTCGTGCTGCCTGCCACATAAACTTCAAAATACTCTTTACCAATGATCCCACGCGCAGTTTCTTGGTCGTTACCATTTAAGGAGTCACTCGATACCAATGCAATCAGTCCAGCATCGTTCATCAATTTGGCAACCTCTGCTAATGACTGCAGCGATTTACCTTGGCCATTCCCCAGTAACATCGTATGGTGGCCTGTCGATACCAAACGTTTTTCGACTTCCTTCGCAAGAGCCGATTGATTCGAAAGCGAACCCGTGAACCAAAGGGTCAAAGGATTCTGACCTTTTTGCTGAGCACGAACATCTCGGGTGATTTCCGTATCTAACTGTACAGAAAGGTCAGAGCTTTGAAGGACTTGCTCAATCACTCCGCAAGCAGATGTCATATTCGTGACACGATCAATCAGAATGAAGCCGCCAATGCTTTTGTTTTGTTCAAAAGAATCAATAACAATACTGTCGGATAACGAAAACTCACATGTTGCCAATTCATTTTTGACAATATGATCAGTTGGAACCGTTTTTCCCGTATTAATTTCGATTTTATGCTTAATCGCCGTTACGGTACCTGGCAGGACTTTCGTTCCTACTTTGACCAGATAGTTTTTGCCTGGCGTCAGCACAGAATCATCCATCCAAAGAATCGTAGCTGAGAAACTGTCCGCTTCTTGAATCTGACTATCCTTCGTGAATACACAGCCCCGCGACACGTCGACTTCCCGATCCAGTTGAATGGTTACGGGCTGTCCCGTGTAGGCATAATCGCGATCTTGGTCTCCCACGAGGATCCGTTTCACTTTCGCCTTCTCATGACTAGGCAACGTTGTCAGCTCATCGCCAACCGCGATACATCCCGCCTCAATTTGGCCTTGGAAACCGCGGAATGTATGATCCGGACGGCAGACACGCTGAATCGGCATCATAAATTGCTTCGTATTGTCGTTCTGATGAACGTCCACATTTTCTAGATATGGCAGCAAGGCAAGGCCTTCGTACCAAGGGGTATTTGGCGATTTTTTCGTAATGTTATCCCCTTCTGTGGCCGAAACAGGGATAACTTGAATGCTATCAAAGTGAAATTCAGCGGTCAATTGCAAGAATTCTTGCCTAATCGCATTAAATATCTTAGGATCAAAACCTACTAAATCCATTTTATTCACAGCTAAAACGAGATGTTTAATGCCCATAAGTGCGCAAATCCGAGTGTGGCGCTTGGTTTGGGTGATAACCCCTTTCTTAGCATCCACAAGAATGATAGCCAAATCCGCAAAAGATGCTCCTACAGCCATGTTACGCGTATATTCTTCGTGTCCAGGTGTATCCGCTACAATGAAAGAACGGTGGTCCGTCGTAAAATACCGATAAGCCACATCAATCGTAATCCCTTGTTCGCGCTCCGCCAGTAACCCATCAAGAAGCAAGGAATAGTCAATTTTGCCGCCGCGGCTGCCCAGTTTACTATCTAGCTCCAATGCTCTTTCTTGGTCGGCGAATAAAAGCTTGGCCTCATACAGCATATGTCCGATTAAGGTGGATTTTCCGTCGTCTACACTTCCGCAAGTAATAAATTTCAGCAGACTTTTCATTTTAGAAATAACCCTMCCGTTTACGTCTTTCCATACTTCCCGCCGCTTCTTGGTCAATTACCCGTGTTGTCCGTTCGGATGAGACCGCACCAAGCGTTTCTTCAATAATGGTATCAATCGTATCCGCCTCCGACTCCGCTCCCCCTGTAAGTGGATAGCAGCCTAGTGTGCGGAACCGCATCTTCTTCATTTCAATTTTCTCATGGGGCTCAAGCTTCATGCGTTCATCGTCCACCATAATGAGATGTCCGTCGCGTTCAAGTACAGGTCTTTCTTTGGCAAAATAAAGAGGCACAATATCAATGTTTTCTCTACGAATGTATTGCCAGATGTCTTTTTCCGTCCAGTTGGAAATTGGGAAAACACGGATACTTTCGCCCTTATTGATTCTTGTGTTAAAAAGTTTCCACATTTCCGGCCGTTGGTTTTTCGGATCCCAGGCATGATTCTTATTCCGGAACGAGAAAATCCGCTCCTTCGCACGCGACTTCTCCTCGTCACGTCTTCCGCCGCCGAACGCAGCCGTAAATCCGTATTTGTCCAATCCTTCTTTCAAGGCTTGGGTTTTCATAATATCCGTATACGCGGAACCATGATCGAACGGGTTGATCCCTTGATCAATCCCTTCCTGATTGGAGTGAACAATCATGTTAATTCCGAATTCTTTGGCTTTACGATCGCGGAATTCAATCATTTCTTTGAACTTCCACGTCGTATCAATATGCATGAAAGAAAATGGCGGCTTCTCCGGATAAAAAGCTTTCAGCGCCAAATGCAGCATCACGGAACTATCCTTACCGATCGAATACAGCATCACGGGATTTTCACATTCCGCCGCTACTTCTCGAATAATATAAATCGCTTCAGCCTCGAGTTGATCTAGATGCGTCATTTCATCTATAGAATCAAGCATCAGTTTTTCCATGGAAAGGTGCCTCCTTTTAATTCTTACTAAACTTATCGCCTTTCTTTATATACTATCAGATTCTGGCTTTTATGCAAAGTGGAAGAAAGTATTTTTCTCTAAATTTCTAACTTTTAGGTCGAATATTGTCGTGCTAATCCTGCATGCATCACATTCTTTAACGTACTAGTCACTATATGACACTAAAGTCCGTTTTGTCACGCCTAGATGGAAAGGGTTCAAAAGAATGTGGGGAGTCGGGCCTTTGTTCATTTTAACCATGTGAAGGTTAGATATTCTATTCGTAATGAATTAAAGTTCCTTAGAATATTCTTGGGACGGGGCAAAGTATGGTGAGATTTGGTTGGGATATCGTAAGTAAGAGTGAATAAAAGAAACCCTAGAAGCTAGTGCTTCTAAGGTTTGCTTTACTTACCGATAATATCAAATTTGAATCCTATTCATGCCAAGTCACGTTACTGCAGCTATGTACTTTTGCAAACTAACTTCAACACAGTCGGCAATTAATTGCACGAATGGCTTTAAATCATTTCCCATACTTGCTAACTCTAAAGTCTCATAATACTTCATTCGTGCATCGTTTGCTGCTTTTACAATGGCTGGTGGAAATCCATATTTCATTAAGACTACATTCATTAAAAGCCGTGCTGTCCGTCCATTACCATCCGAAAAAGGATGAATGTAAACGAAACGGAAATGAAATTCCGAGGCTAGTTCAACTGGGTGTAATTTATCTTTGTGTTCATTATACCATTGTATCAACTGTTCCATTTTTTCCGAGAGCACTGAGAAGTTTGGAGGGGTATGTTCAGAGCCTGATATCAAAACGTTGATCATCCGATATCGCCCTGCGTTCTCATCGTCAATGTTTTTAAGTACTAGATGATGAATTGATTTTATGACATACTCAGTCAATTCCATGTTTCTATGTACTACATCTTGTACGTAATAAATTGCTTCTGAATGGTTAACAACTTCAAAATGTTCACGTAGCTTTTTACCACCAATTGTTAAACCTTCTTCAAGAACCAATTTCGTTTCTAAAAGTGTTAGTGTATTACCTTCAATCGCATTAGAATTGTATGTCCATTCGACCCGATACACTTGTTCTAAATTTCTTACAGCAGCCGCTGGTAAAGGGCGTAATTTATCTAATTCATTTTTTAAAAAATCTATTTTATCAAATGTCATTTTGCCCCTCCCTTCTTAACTTTTATTACCATTATATCACAGCTATCCATAATTTCTCAGGGTTGGATAAACGTACTGCATGGTAGAAAAAAATTCGGAGCATTTAAAAAAAGAAAACCGCAGAAAAGGAACCTCCCTTCTCTGCGGTCTTTCTATCGATAGGTGGATATGAGCTATCCAACAACAGCTAAATTTACCAACGGTTGCACATGCGGACGGCTGTCATAAAGCGGAATTCTGACCTCAAAGACGCTTCCGATCCCAAGCTCGCTTCGCACCCGAATGCTTCCATTATGAAGCTCGACAAGCTCTCGCACAATGGCGAGCCCCAAACCGGATGAGCCTTTATGCTTCACGGGTCTGCCTCTCTCCACTTTGAAGAAGCGCTCCCAGATAAGCCCTTGATCCTCCGGTGTTATCCCGATGCCCGTATCGGTTACTGTGATGAGGACACACCCTTCCGATGGAACCGCCATCGCCTTCAATTCGATCGTTCCGTTCTCGGTGAACTTAACAGCATTTTTGATCAAATTGTTTAAAATTTGTTCCAGTCGATCCGGATCGGCGTGAGCCTGTGGCGCATTTTCATCCAGCAGGCAGTGAATAACCGTCCCGCGAAGTTCTGCCTCCTGTTGGAATTTAAAGGCCAGCTTGGCCATCATCGCTTGAACATCGACCGCCAACCACACAAGATCGATTTCCTTATTTTCCAGCTTCATTAAATCGGTAATATCATCGACTAGCCGGTTCATATGTAGGGTTTCGTTATACATGATCTCGTAATATTTATCCCGCGATCCTTCTTCAATTAAATCATCCTGAAGCGCCTCCAGAAAACCCTGCATCGCGGTAAGCGGTGTTCGCAGCTCATGGGATACATTTGCCAAAAAGTCATGCCGCAGCTGATTCAACTGCCTCTTTTCCAGATCAACGCGCGCAAGCTGCTCCACCATGTGATTAATGGTCGTTGCCAGATCACCAATCTCATCCTTGGAATCGATTTGAATTCTCTCGCTATAGTCTCCGATGGCAATCTTGGCTGCCGCCTTGTCGATCTGTTGGATAGGTCGGCTAATGGACCAGGATAAATAGAAGGATACACCAAATGAAAAGAAGATACCGAGCAGGGTCACCCAAAGGATGGTTTCTCTAAGCTGAGCGATCGTCTCATTCATCCCTTTAAGTGGCGAATGCAGCACAATACCACCGTATACGTCGTTATCTTTTCCCCATGGGACGGCAACCGAAAGTACACCTTCCTTAAAACCTTCGGATTGATTCCATATGGTTGGTTCACCATTCAAGACTTGGTTTACCACGTCCGTGCTGATGACCTTGCCTACGTTCACCTCATCTTTTGAAGATGTAGTAACGATGTTTCCATTCAAGTCAAATATCCAAATACGTGAATCAAATGCTTCATCAAAAAAGCGCAGCTGCTCCTTAAATCGATCACTCGGTCCCGTCTGATTTTGAATGGCGAGATTCACCTGCTTGGCTTGCCGGATCATCTCATTGCTTTTGGAGTCGACGATATAATCCTTGGCAAACAACGAAATAACGAGCCCCACCGCACATAACCCAAGAAGCACTGTAACGATGGAGCTGGTCAACATTTTGCGAAGTATGCTTTTATTTGCATTTAGGAACATGCGGCTACCTCAAATTTATAGCCCACTCCCCAGACCGTATGAATGCAAACATGATGACACGGGCTTAATCTTTCACGAAGTTTTTTGATATGAACGTCCACTGTTCTCATATCGCCTAAAAAATCATATCCCCACACCTGCTCCAGCAGTTGTTCTCTCGTAAACACATCGCCCGGAGATTTCGCGAAAAATGCGAGCAGTTCAAACTCCTTGGGGCGCATGTCAATTTTCATATTCCCTGCGAGCACCTCGCGGCGGGTCACATGGATGACTAAATTATCAAATTCATATTGGACGGGTTCCACCTCAATAACCGGCTGTCCCTTCTGCATTCTGCGAAAAATCGCTTTAATCCGCGCCACCAGCTCCCTCGGACTGAAGGGCTTGGTCATATAATCGTCGGCGCCAAGCTCAAGGCCAAGCACCCGATCAAACTCATCGTTCTTCGCCGTCAGCATAATGACCGGCACATCAGAACGCTTGGTAATCTCCCGGCACGTTTCATACCCGTCGAGCCCGGGCATCATCACATCTAGTATCACGATATCAGGCTTTACTTCTGCTAACATGGTCAGGGCCGAGACGCCGTCATGGGCTTCGATTACTTCGATGAGCTGCTGACGGAAATACAGTCGGATGATTTCTCTCACATTCGGGTCATCATCCGCAACCAACACTTTCCAAGTCACAAGCGGTTCACACCTTTCTATGATCCTCTCATAGATTTCTGCAACTTTTTCCATTTTAAGGGGGTATACGAACTTGTGTTGCCTATATTACACAATAGGAATCGCATGACACCGCTTACAAAAAGTGACAAAAAGCCGCTTCGGAAGCGTGTTGGCTGCCGCTAGATCCCGCGTCATACAAGGCATTTTCCGCTTATCTATCAGAAAAAGAAGCTATCTCAAAAGTCAGTTTAGACTTTTTGAAACAGCCTCTTTTTTCGTTAATGACCGGAGAGGTAATAAACTTGCCTCCCTCGCATTTCAACTGGATTTTCTCCATCTATTTGAAGCGGATTTCTCGAATTCGAAAGATTAACTGTATTTCCTGTAGTTAAATTCCTTCGATTTGCTCAATTCTTCAAATTTCATACAAATTTAAATGTACTTTTTCCATCTAATGACAAAAATACGTCAAATTCGAGCAGATTAGCTGTAGTTTATACATTTAAACACGAATCAGCAGTCACCTTGCGTTCGCAAAGCATAAACCAACCTCAAACCTGCCACAATCATAAGAAGTTATTTTACCACGAAGATAGTGCCGTTCTTTTCCACGTATTAGGTGCCACACAAACATAGATATACCCGCCATCCCACGCCATCTCCCCCACTTCTCCGGGTGCAGTAGACGAGGCTGGTGTCATCGATTTCCGGATGCGGATGCTGTCATCGCTGACGTCCAGCTTGGTCTTGGCATCGGAGTTGCCAAGACCGATATTGCCGCTGCTGCGGTTAATCGTTAACGGATTGTCCAGTGCTTTACCGTCATCCGAATAACGGATAATTTGCAGATTGGAGCCGGCATTTCCTCCTGTTTCCTCGGAGGTATCTGCACGCATTGCCCAGCGTGGCGTCGTCACGTTCCCAGCATCCGCTTTGGCCCAAGTCAGATCACGATTGACACCGCCGGTTCCGGCAATCCTTAAAATCCCATCCATCACATTGAAATTAGAGGAATGCGTCCGAATTTCAGCCACATCCTGGTCAAATGGAATTTCCAGACGCGTAAACAGCTCATTCGCGTTTTTGCCATCAGGCGCCATCGTCGTTTCAAACGACATATGATTATGATCGTGCTGCTCTGGGTTATTCGCTTTGGCGTGAGCGACGATAGCCGCCTTGTCTTTTCCCTTCTCATCCAACCAAGAGATGGCCGGCTTCGCTCGGTCTTTCGTCCACTGCAGTCGAATGAGATCCGACAAGTGGCCTTCCGAGGAGATCCACTGCTTATCGGTAGAAAGATGAATCCGATCATTATGAGGGACCTCAAGCCCTCCACCCGGTAAAGACGATTCCTGAAAGGTTCCTGCCGTTCCAGCCGTCTCATGGCCGCCTGCTGCAGCGAAAGCCATTCCTGAGACACCGATCGCGGCACCAGCCAACAGAGAGATTACCAAACCTGTTTTTTTCATTTTGCATCCTCCTCCTTCTTATTCATCAAATCCGCTCAGCGATTAGCGTTCAATAGTTCGATCCATCTCACGTAATCATGGATAGCGATGCCGATATAGCTCGGATAAAGGGAGAGGCTTTCCTTGACCTGTTTCAATTCCGACTCCATAAGCGAAGAATTAGACTTATAGAAGGTTGTATAATCGGCTTCCTTACTTGGCAACGTATCCACGGCAATGACGGCCTTTTTCTTCAACGTAGCTGCTTCTAAAATAATAGATTTGGCGCTGGCAATAATACCGTTGCTGCCGAGTGCCGTATTCCGATAGGCCATAATGACAACACTGTCCGCCTTTTCCAGCAGCCACGCGCTAAAGGAGTAACTGGATCCCGGAACGGTAAGGCTGTTGATCCAAAAGGGAATATCGAAAGCCATCGTCATGCTGCGGTCCGAGTTTTTCACTTCCGATTCTATGAATCTGATTGTATYCATCCATCGTTCGAGCACCCAGGTCTGATTCGTCTTCCACATGCCCAATGTGTAGGGTTCAATATCAAAATGAAAGCCTTGGAAGCGTTCCAGCGCACCTGCCGAAGCGTTATATTGCGTAACCGCTGCAATCCATTGCTTGATATAGATATGGTTATTGTCATAGATCCAATCCGATTGGCCGGCCAGCGCCTCAACCTTGATGCCCAGATCATTCGCTCTGCGGATGAAATTCCGGTACACGTCTTGACCCGGATACGCTGCATAGCGCAGATAAATGGCCGTCAGTTTTTGGTTCGCCGCAAACTGGAGGATGCTATCACCATCGGTCGCAATCAGCTTGCTGTCCCAGATCCAAGTGGACTTTTGCGCTTTGTCCACCGAGGTTATCAGTACCAAATTTCGTTCTCCCGCCCAATCGACATCGGCCCCGAGGCTCTCACTAACAGCTCTCAGTGGAACCATAGTTCGGTCATTTTTAAGGACAGCCGGAGCGTCTAATTCCACCTGCTTGCCGTCAACCGAAGCAACTTTTTGACCTATGGTTAATAATGATGTAGCATACTGACTGCGAAAGGTTACTTGTTCCAAAGAACGATCCCATGCTACTTCAGCACCCAGTTTTTCGGCAATTTCTCTTGCCGGCACCATCGTACTACCCGTCTTTTCATCGATATATGGCTGGGTATCCGTAAAGGTGATCTTCTCCCCGTTGACCTGTACCCCAAGCTCCGTTTTAAGAGAGTACACCGGGAAAAATAAAGGAATACTTGTTAACATTTGAATAAGAACCAAGCAAACAATCGTCTTTCTCAATGGGACTTTCATAGGAACTAACGGATTAAACCACGCTATATTCAAGCTCTTCCTTTACCACCTCTACAATGCCGTCAACATAACCGGACAACTCCCTTTCATCCGGTCCTTCCGCCATCACACGCACCAGGGCCTCCGTGCCAGAAGGCCGCACCAATACACGCCCGCGGCCGGCCATCTCACTTTCCACCCGACGGATGACGGCATCGATTCGACGATTGCCTTCCAGCTTGTATTTATGGATTACTCGTACATTAACCATCAACTGAGGGTATTTGACCATTGGGGACACGAGCTCGGACAGAGGCTTCCCTTCTTGCAGCATGACTTGCAGCAGCTGAACGGCCGATAACAGGCCATCCCCTGTCGTCGAATGATCCAGGAAAATGATATGTCCGGAAGACTCACCGCCCAAGTTGTACCCACCACTGCGCATCACTTCCATGACATGCCGGTCTCCGACCTTGCTTTTTAACGAATCGAGACCGATGGTTTGCAGCGCTTGATGAAAGCCAAGATTGCTCATGACGGTAGAAACGACGGTGTTATGACTCAGCTGTCCCTGCTTGGCCATATGAGCGGCAAGGATATAGAGGATGTGATCCCCGTCCAGAATCTCGCCCCGTTCATCAACCGCAATCAGCCGGTCCGCATCACCGTCGAACGAGAGCCCCGCATGGGCCCCATGTTCCAGCACTACCTTACGAAGATGCTCTGGATGCGTTGAGCCGCAATCCTGATTAATATTTAAACCATCCGGCTGATGAGACAATAGAATTGTCTCCGCACCCAATTCGGGGAATAGCTGCGGAGCTAGCATGGAAGCCGCCCCGTTCGCACAATCGAGCACAATTCTGCAGTGGGATAGCGGTGTCGCGACCGTCGACTTCAAGTAGCTCACATAGTCCTGTGCGCCCTTCAGATCATCACGCAAGGTACCAATACCCGCTCCCGTAGGACGGGAAATCCGATGTTCGTCACTCTGCAAACGGCTTTCTACTTCCGCTTCCCATGCATCCGGCATTTTGAAGCCATCCCTGCCAAAAAACTTAATTCCGTTGTCCTCCACCGGATTATGAGATGCGGAGATCATCACCCCTGCATCCATGCCTGAACGCCGTGTGACATAAGCCACACCCGGCGTCGGTAATACGCCTAGCCTAACAGCATCCGCCCCAGCCGATAACAACCCGGCAGCCAAAGCTGCTTCTAGCATGTGCCCGGAGATGCGGGTATCCCGTCCGATGACAACGGTTGGCCGTTTGCCTTCACAGTTGCGCGTCAGCATGTAGCCAACAATAAGCCCTAATTCAAAAGCCAACTCTGGCGTCAACTCGCGATTGGCAACCCCTCTAACGCCATCCGTACCAAAAATAGCTCCCATATCAACTCTCCTCCCTATCGCTTTTTATGCAAATATCCCCATATGCTCGTAAAAGGCCCGATTCGCCTCCTCCAATTGTTCAGGGGTATTAATCCCCATCACCTCAGTCGGATCGTCAAGAATCATCGCCTCGAATTTCTTCTGGCCACCGGAAATACCAGTCTGTCGCATCACCTTCACGATATCGGTCAAGTAGTACTCCTGCTGCGCATTGTCATTGGTAATGCCTGGGAGCGCTTGAAACAAGCTTTCATTATCGAAACAGAAAATCCCCGTGTTAATTTCGTTAATCTCTTTCTGCTCAGGCGTTGCATCCTTCTCTTCAATGATATCGACAACTTCGCCGCTTAAAGGATCTCTGATAATTCTTCCATAGCCGGTAGGATCCGCAACGATCGCGGTCAACACCACACCAGCGTTTGTATTTGCCCGCTGGGCCGCCAGCAGCATTTCAATGGTCGATTGCCTAATGAGAGGCGTATCGCCCGTAAGCACCAAGGTCGATCCGCTGCGGTTACGGAGCAGAGGCTCCGTCTGATGAACAGCGTGTGCCGTTCCAAGCTGATTCTCCTGCTGGACGTAGGTAACCCGCGTTCCCAAGCACTTCTTCACCAGCTCTCCCCGATGTCCGATCACGGCCACAATCCGAGTGATCGGCATCGCTTCCAGCTTACCCACCAAACGGCCAATCATCGGTACGCCTCCAACGGGATGAAGCACTTTAGGGAGCTCCGACTTCATCCGTGTGCCTTTCCCTGCAGCTAACAAAATAGCGAATGCTTCCATGTGTGGTTCAGCTCCTCTCTGGATGGTTATTCAACCGTCACGCTTTTGGCCAAGTTGCGCGGTTTATCAATATCGTTATCCAGGGCCAGGGAAGCGTAATAGGAGATTAACTGAAGCGGCACGACGGCCAATATCGGTGCCAAAAGCTGGAGGGACGACGGGATGAAGCAGATTTCATCAACGCTATTCAGCAGCCCCACGTTGCCTTCCACCGTAATCCCCATGACATGTGCACCACGGGCCTTAACTTCTTTAATATTGCTAACTGTTTTCTCGTACAGATCCATCTGTGTAGCCAGCGCAATTACCGGCGTATCCTTCTCGATCAGCGCCAATGTGCCGTGCTTTAGCTCTCCGGCTGCATAAGCCTCCGAATGAATATAAGAGATTTCCTTCAATTTGAGAGAGCCCTCCAGCGCAACGGCATAGTCCAAGCCCCTGCCAATAAAGAATAGGCTGTCCGCATCTTTGATTGATTCCGCATACAGCTTAACTTCGTTGGCGTTTTCCAGCACCTTCTCCACCTGAATGGGAAGTGCCTTCAACCCTTTGATTAGCTCTGTATGAAGCTCGGCAGACAGCGTCTGTCTTTCCTGGGCCACATACACGCTGAACAAATAGAAGGCGAGCAGCTGAGCGGTATATGCTTTGGTCGATGCCACGGCAATTTCTGGGCCAGCCTTCGTTGCGATGACGTAGTCCGCATCTCGCGCAACCGAACTGGTTGGCACATTCGTAATGGCCAATACTTTAGCGCCTTGCCTTCTGCTCTCTTGCAGGGCAGCAAGCGTATCCGCCGTTTCCCCCGATTGGCTCACGACGATGACGAGCGTTCGGTCTGTGATGATCGGGTCCCGATATCTGAATTCCGATGCGATATCGCACTGCACCGGAATACGCGTTAGCTTCTCAAGGACCGTGCTGCCGACAAGTCCGGCATGATAGGCGGTGCCGCAAGCTACGATAAAAATTTTATCCACCTGTTGGAACGCCCCTGCTGCGTGCGCCAATTCCGGGAAATGCACTTCGTCCTGGTCGTTGATGCGCCCAAGCATCGTATTGCGCAGTGTTAACGGCTGTTCGTGAATTTCCTTCAGCATGAAATGCTCAAACGGCCCCTTCTCCACCTGATCTGCGTCCCAATCGATATGCAGCAGCTTACACGCCGCCGGTTCCCCTGTCTCGACCTTCGTGATGGAGATACCCTCCTGTGTAAGGATAGCCAAATCGCCATCCTCCAAAATATACACATCACGGGTATGCTCAATAAGAGCGGAGATGTCCGAAGCCATGAAGTACTCTCCCTGACCCGCACCAATAACAAGCGGACTCGCTTGTCTGACCGCGATAAGTTTATCCGGCTCATACTCCGTCATGACACCAAGGGAATAAGCCCCTTGCAGTCTCTGAATGACCGCAAGCATGGCGGTGTAGATGTCGCCTTCATAATGCTCGGCAAGCAAATGAGCAATCACCTCGGTGTCGGTCTCAGAAACAAAGATGACTCCGTTATCCTCCATCTCTTTCTTCAGTTCCATGTAGTTTTCCACGATGCCGTTATGCACGACAGTGAATTTACCCGACATATCCGTATGCGGATGGGAGTTGACATCCGACGGTCGGCCGTGCGTAGCCCAGCGCGTATGCCCGATACCCATCGATCCTTTCAACGGCTGCTTATCCAGTTGAAGCGTTAAGTTGGCCAGGCGTCCTTCCGCCTTGCTAATCTTGACCTGATCCTGCACCAGCACCGCGATCCCCGCGGAATCATACCCTCTGTACTCCAGCTTGCTTAATCCGTTCAGCAGAATCGGCTGTACATCTCGCCCTCCAATATATCCTACAATGCCACACATCGTTGTTTTCTCCTCTCTCTTCTAAAATGCGTTTATACGCCTACGGCAAGCCTCACTTCTCGCTTGCGAATCCCCGTACCCAATCTATAAATATTGTCTCCTTGAATGTCTACAAAAGCGTTGCGCGTATCTATGATTGGCACGCCTAGCTCAGCGAGTTCACGGTTGTTGAAGCAGCGGTGATTCGTGATCAACACCATGCCGTCATATTCGGCAAAAGCAGACAGATCATAGTTAACAGATTTTACCATATCACCTTCTTTATCAAGGAAGGAAACGGCATGCGGATCGTAATAGTCCACTTTAGCTCCGCTCTCCCGAAGAAGCTCGTACAACTCCAGCCCCGGCGATTCACGGAGATCATCCACATCCGGCTTATACGCCATACCTAGAATAAGAATCTTCGAATTGCGGATGGATTTCGCATACATATTGAGAATCTGCGAAGCTTTATACCGGACATACTCCGGCATATTATCATTGATGGATTGCGCCAGCTCGATAAACTTACTGTAGAAGCGGAATTCCTTGGCTTTCCACGATAAATACATCGGATCCAGCGGGATGCAGTGACCGCCGATACCAGGCCCCGGATGGAACGGCATAAAGCCAAACGGCTTCGTCGACGCAGCCTTAATGACTTCCCACACGTCAATGTCCATTTTGTCGCACATCATGGCCATTTCGTTAATGAACGCAATGTTAATACTGCGAAACGTATTCTCTAGCAGCTTGGACATCTCCGCTACTTTCGGCGAGGAGACAGGTACGACATCCTTCACCACATGGCCGTAAAGGGTTACGCCGAGGTCGATGCACGCTTCCGTCGTACCGCCGATAACCTTTGGCGTATTAAAGGTGTTGAATTTAGGATTCCCCGGATCGACCCGCTCAGGCGAGAAGCAGAGGAAGAAATCCTTGCCTACCTTGAGTCCTTGCGCTTCCAGCTCGAACTGGATAAGCTCCTCCGTCGTTCCCGGATAGGTGGTGCTCTCCAAGATAATCAAAGCTCCGCGCTTGAGATTCTTCTTGATTTCCCGGACGACACTCTGAATATAAGAGGTATCCGGATCTTGGTTCTCACTGAGTGGCGTCGGTACACAGATGGAGATCGCATCCAGCCTTTGAACCGTATGGTAGTCGTCGGTCGGAATAAAGCGGCCGGACTCGACCGCGTTCATCACTTCTTCGTTCGGAACGTCTTGAATATACGATTGGCCGCTTTGAAGTGATTCTATCTTTCGGAAATCGAGATCGATGCCGTATACCGTAAACCCGCCTTTTGCCATCTCCATACATAAAGGCAGCCCTACATAGCCGAGACCGATGACCCCGATTTCGGCCGTTTTTGTCTGAAATTTATATTTTAACTGGTTATATGCGTTCATTATGATTCCACCCTCTCGTGTTTTCTCGTTTATTAGCTCAGACGGGAACTCAGTTTTTTGATTCTCCACTCCAGCTCCGAAATGGAGAAGGGCTTCGTCACATAATCGGATGCGCCCAATTCAAAGGCACGGTCCATACTTTTCGGCAGCTGCTTATCCGTAAGAACGATGACTTGTCCTTCGCCGGCATAATCCCTCTTGATTTTGTCAATCAACTGGTACCCGTCAAGAATCGGCAGGTTCAGCTCCGTGATCACCAAGTTCGGCATTGTTTTCTCAAATTTCTCGAGCGCTTCACTCCCGTCCTTGGCCTCTTCAACCTTGTAACCATTGATCTCAAGCCGCAGCTTAACAAATTCTCTACTCACCTCGTCCGGATCGGCGATGAGAATCGATGTAATTCCCTGCTGAACCCCATGATTCATGAACAGGTGAATATCTCTGCTCTCCCCTTTCCCTTGCAGCGTCGTTTGGAGCAGCTGTGACATGGACTGTTCCGTCAACTCCCCACTCTCTGGGAAGCTGGCGACGACCGTCTGACCTTCGAGCAAACTTTGCTGCTCCAAGAACTCTTTGAGCACGAGCGATGCATAATGGGTATCGATAAGCTTTTGCCCAGACTGAACGATTCCTAGAAGGCCGCTTTGATCCAAGTAGAAGCAATGAAGAGGTGCCTCCGGCTCAAAGCCGCTCACATAGGACTCCATTTGTTCCAGTACCTTCTGGCCCACCGCTGCGCATGGCGCAAGGATCATCCCGTAGGGAGCACCCTTTTCATAGGAAGCCTGAACTCTTTCTGCTAATTGCAAAATTGCTTCTTGAATCGGATCATGAACTAGTATCGCCATCTTCTCCACTCCTCTTATCTTTGTTTAGGATTGCTATTTATTAAAATTGGTACGGACCATCGTTCCCCATGAGTTGTTATTACGCAGGAATTGGACATGTCCGCTTAACCGCCACCAAACACCAATTTGCCGATAACCCGCAAACATCAAGAGCGAATATAAGAGCATTTTGTTCAGGTCACGCAGCTTGGGATATCTGCTGAAGGCCGCCTCTTCAATAAATAAGGCCCCCAGGCTTAAGGTAAAGCAGGAAAATAAATTGACTAACGAAAAGATAACGACCGTGTGCCAATCCGTCATATTCAGCATCCAGTAACCCAATATCGCCAACAGGCCGCTGAGGCGGAAATACGGATTCAGTGTTTCAAACACAATGTTATAGGGAAGTGTCAGCAGCCCGAATATTTTGTATTTCGGACGCAGCACCATGTGAATACCTTCTTCAATCATATTTTTCAGATTTCCACGCCCCCAGCGCTTGCGCTGGCTGCTCAAGATCCGGTACGAATCTGGTGCTTGTGTCCAGCACACGGCATCTGGGCAAAATGCTACCCGGTACGGGATTTTATTGTCTAAACAGTAACGGTGAAGCTTAATGACAATGTTCATATCCTCACCAGGGTAGCCACCTCGGTAACCGCCGACGGCGATGATCTTTTCCTTTTGAAACACACCGAAGGCTCCCGAAATAATAATGAGTCCATTAACAGCGCTCCAACCGATCCTGCCGCCTAGGAAGGCTTTCGTATATTCGACGTGTTGCAGTGCAGGCAGCAGCTTACGAGGAAATTGAACATCTTTTACAATGCCATCTTCCACCGTACAGCTGTTAACAATTCGAACATTACCCCCAACGGCGACCGTCTCTTCGGGGTTTTCCATGTATACCCGGGCAATCCGCGTTAAGGCATCCTTTTCAAGCAAAGAGTCTGCATCAATTGTTGAGATCAACGCATAGTGGGAAAGGTTGATGCCTGCGTTTAACGAATCCGCCTTCCCTCCATTCTCTTTATCTACTAAATAAAGATTGGGATACTCGGAATTATGGTACACCCCTCTGACTTTTCCGGTCTTAATGGAGCTGGAAAGCACCGGATGAAGGAGCTCCAGATTGAATTCTTCAATCATGCACTTCAAGGTCCCATCCTGTGAACCGTCGTTGACGACGATCACCTCATACTCCGCATAATTGAGCGCCAGCAGTGACCTGACGTTCTCAATAATGGTTAACTCCTCGTTATAGGCCGGTACCAACAGGGAAACCGGCGGGAGCTGGCTGGAACTGGATAGCTTATTAATCCGATTGTACTGAATTCCCCGTTTAATCGAGAAAATATGCCGAATCGAGAATCCAAAGATAAAATAGTAGAGCAGTGTGACGAGAATAACGTAAAAGATAGCGACGTAGCTGTAATAGAGCAAAAACTCCCTTAACCCGTGCAGGAATGAATCCAACACTACTTGATATCCGAAAACCCACATGTTTACGCAACCCTCCTATACGACACGATAGATACGTTTAGACCTGTGAAATACTTTGTCATAGGTGTACATCAGTGTGTTATATTGCATGAGCTTATCCCAATTGTGCAGCTGCATAGACAGATGCTTAATCTCATCATCAATTAGCTGCTGCATGAACTGCCCTCGTTCGACACCTTGAACCGCTACTGCGCGCTCACAAAGCGCCACCATGCCTTCTTCTCCCATACGGAGCAGCCCTTTGGCCGACGCATACACGATTCGCTGATCGGCATCGCTCAAACTGGTTGTCATCAGCTCGATGTAAGCCGTACTTTTGATGTCGGCCAAAGCCTCTATCGTCAATCGACGAATGCCCAGATTGGGATGACTCAGTAACTTGCTAACAACGTTTCTAGGCAGCAAACGGGAGCTTTTCAGATACAAGTCCACCGCTTTGATTTGAATGTCTTCATGCTTGGAATCCATGAGACGGTAGACCGCAGAGGCTGCTGCTGGATCGGTGTAGACATTGAGCCCAATCAGCCCAATCCGGACGTAAGCTGGATCCTGACGACTCACATAGCCCGTGTACAAGGAACCTGCATCCACGTCCGAATCGGCGATCATATCCACAATCAGTTCGTAGCATTTCTTATTGTGCTGAAGCAGCGTCTGAACCATGGCTCCGAGATCCTGCTGGCTGCGGGCACACTTGGCGACTGCTCGGGCTACCACAAACAGAGACGAATTAAGCGGATGCTCCTTTAACATGTCCAGTAAATTCGGTACCGCCTCCTTCACCCGCATGCATCCCAAATGATAAGCGGCATCCAGCTTTACCCGGTATGTTCGGCTATTAAAGCGTTCCATATGGTACTGCACGAGCCCCAGATCTACGCAAAGCTGAGCCAGCTTGTGCCTCTGTTCGCCTGAGAAGATTTCCATCATATCATTCAGCTTCTCCTGCATCGCCTCCCTTTCCACCGGATTCATCGTCCAAGGAGGGACTCTTAACGGCTCTATCCCATCCAGATTCGCTTGCACATACGTCAGGTAATCCTTAAACTTCGTTTGGAATCGGTCGTTCAGCTTTTTCCTTCTTATACTTCTCATCTTGACGGCATAAATGATAACCACACATACCAGATTAAAAGCTAAAATGACATACAACGCTTGTATGGCTGCATTAAGATTGGTGTACACTCCTGCACTCTCCTCTTCTTTAACTGCTCGATGGAACGGTAGGGGTAACGGGTCCGTTGATCTTATGCAACGCCTCTTTCATGATGTAGTAACTTTGTTTCGGCCGTTCCACATATTTCACCTTATCTTCCCAGCCCTGCCATGTGTATAGCGGCATCGCGGACACTTGAACCGGCTGCGCCGCAGCCGAGTTGTCCCGACCAACGACCCCATCATTCTTCACAATCCACGGAACAAAGCGAACGCCTTTCACGTGCGTCATTTCAAATTTATTCTTGCTCGGCTGGTTGTAGTTGATCACGCTCAGAGAGCTTGGATCGCTGAATCCCAGAAGCATCCATGGGATCCGCATTTCTAGCACCTGCCCTTGAACCTGCCACATCGCCTTCGAATTGTATTCAGCACGCGACGGATCACTGTAGCCTCTCTCTAAAAGGCCAACCTCTACATCCCCGAATGGGTGGTCAACCCGGGAGTCGGGATGTTCCAGCAGATAATTGACAGCCAGCTTCCAAGGTTTAAAAATCCCTGAGTCATCCACCTTTTCCTTCGGATCGATGTCCGGCAGCCCGGAACGCTCATACAAGCGAGCATGGATATCGTAATTAGAAGCGATCGTCAAACGGCTTTTATTTTCATCCGACAGCTCGATCAATGTTTCCAATCCTTCATCAAGTGTCATGCCGTGAAGCTCCGGTCCGTGGCGATTACCACCGGGCAGCGTATCTGCCCCGAAATAGATGCTTTCCTTCGACGGATCAAATGGCTCAGATAGCTTGGCCTGCAAGTACAGGTAGCCTTCGTCCTGTGTGGCCCAAATCTCCTCAAACCCGGGAGCCTGCACATCGAGCTTCGTCTTATCCTTCAACTTGTTCCAATCCGAGGCGTCCCCATCAATATGGATCGCTTCGTCTTTGCCCGGGAACATGCCGAGTACCCCGAAGAAGGACTCATTCGTCAACGTGTTATACCAGTACGCTCGGCGATCCGCTTCATCTAAGCGTTGCGTGTTCCACGTCTTCTTAAACCATTCGTCCTGCCATGTGAACAAAATCGCTCCAGAGTAGCCGGTCCCGTGAATCTGCTGCAGTAAGTCGGTATCGATCTCTCCCTGCTGCTTCTCGCTATGACCGCCTTGATTGCGGCCGAGTGTACCCAAGTGGGCTACACCTAAGGAAGCCGGCACACCATATTCCGTAATCATGACTGGCAGATTGGGATGCGCTCCTTTTAATTTATTCAGATACGTGTAGTAACTATCGACTTCTCCTTTGCTGTTGGTCATTTCCTGAAACGACTTATCAAAGGCAAAGAAATCCGGATAATACGGATACACATGATACGAGGCAAAATAGCCCGCCTCCCAATTCGCCGCCTCTATATGCGTTGGATCAACACTTACCAGATCTTCTTCGATGAGTGGCTCGCCCGGATGTGCAATCGGATCCGTCGTCACCCAATTGGCGAAAGCCATGGGATGCTGCCAACCATACTGAATTTCCGTTTGCGCCGCCGTGTCGACCATCAAGGCCAGCCACTTTTCAAAAGCGCTCGCTCCCGGTTTATTCCGGAAATATTTCCCGTCATAGTCTGGGGTGTCCTTGTGCAAATCGTTGGTCCCCTTCACCATCTTCGGATCCCATTCCGTCCCAATAATCCAGCCCATGAGATAAGGACCTGCATTATAGGTATAGGTGCCCCCTGCTTTTCCCGAATGCGGCTCAGGCGTAAGTGTCGCTTTCCCGTAGACCGCCGAAACCGCGTCTTTAATCTCTTGCTCGAACTTCGTCTTGATCTTAGGATCGAAGGCATCCTGCCCTTCAATCAGCTGTTCCTCGGGGCTCCATACGCCCTGAAGGAAGAAAAGCGGATCTTTCTGATGTTTCATGTTGTATTTGGAAAGCGCCTCGTAAAACTCGGGCATCATGATCGTATACACCCGAATCACATTTGCACCCATGTCCTGAATCATCCCAAACCATCTCTCATACTCGTCCTCTGAAATGACCAGTTCACCAGGGAAATGTCCTGGGATCGTCGCCCCCATATTAATTCCCTTGGCAAAATAGGGCTGCCAGGCTTCATTCGTGTACTCTTCTACATTCGTTCCTACGGTCTTGAACTTCACATGTATGCCGCTAGCCAGCGTCGTGCTTTCGATTCTGACCAAAAGCGGACGCAGCCAATAATAAAGCGCACCGGCTACAATCACAAGAACAAGACCTAATCTCACCAACAATTTGAGCCACTTGCTCATCATATTCACCTTCGATAATTTGCTGAGTTCATCTGTCTATTGCCATGGTACGACAGGAAAGTGCATATGTCTGTTTTCAAAGTGTTAAACATTATGATCATTTGAACATGATTGTGTTCGTTGTTGGAACTTTGTTATCAAAGAGTTAAAAGATTGTGAGAGGATTGTTAAAAGGGGATAATTTTGTGTAAATGGGAAAGTTTAGGGAAAATGTAAGGGAGAGATTTGGCGGTTATTGGGGGAGTGTGGAGAATTAGTAGTTGAAATGATTGATGCGTAATGAGAACGCCTGGATAAAAAGCAAAGAGCACCTGATTTGGGCATCAGGTGTTCTTCGAACTAATCTATTCATTTCGTCAAGAATAAGTCGTCTCACCATGTAACCTTTCTCCCACCACACGATTTGAAAAGATTAACTGGATTGCATGGCGGTGGGGAGATCGGCTTGCAGCTGCAACCCGTGGAGTTTGTTCTCGAGTACCCCCTTCTCGAATCTAACGTGGAGCAGCTCTGTGTCGAGATCCTGAGCCATCGTGTGGATCGTCGTGATGATATCCTCAGCGGTAAGGATGTGAATCGAATCAGCGTGGTGGGAGATATATTCAAGTAGGATATCGATGAAAACTTTGCAGAGGGTAATTCTTTGCGTGAGTGTGGCTTCTTCTTGGATGGTGGATTGATATTGGTTTTGAATGGGGTGCATGGAATCGCCTCCGGTAGTTTTATTAATTAAATCAATAATGTTTAATCCCTATCATTTGTGTACACTCTAAAAGGTGTATTCATAATACATATTACTTATAAGTGTAATTATTGACATTATACACTCAAGTAGGTCTGTTTGCTATATGAATTAAAACCTACTCTATTAATGAGGTGGTTAGTTTGGGGAACTTACGGAACTTAATCGGCAAACAGATAAGAATGATACGAAAACAAAGGGGACTTTCTCAAGAGAAACTCGGAGAATTGGCACAATTAAAGAATTCGTATATTGGGGATGTCGAAAGAGGCGCCCGAAACATCTCTCTTGATTCATTGGAAAAGATAGTTGCCGCGCTTGATACAGATCTTGGGGCTTTCTTCAAATTTAACGAGATTGATATTACATCGGATGATATTGATAAAAAAGAGGCTTTAGAAGTTCATAAACAATTTCTTGAGGATCGAACAATTGATGACATTAAACTAATACATAGGATTACGAAAGATATTCTGCAGAAAAAATAAAGAACGACTTCGGAGATTCCGAGGTCGTTCTTTGTTTTTTCCAATTAAAAAGATTACACATGTACTGTATGCGGGAACATAGCTTAGTTTGTTCGCCTTTGCCACGGTGGTCTAAAGCCTTGATTTATAAGGGTTTTCTCCATTCAAGTATGGTTTCTTATGGTTGTATTTTGCCCTCAATTGACCTCTTTCGTCCCCAATTTGTCCCCAAACAGATTCCGGAACGGTGGATTCCTTTTCCCTGAATTTAATAAGTGATCGAAAAAGGTAATACCCTGAATGAAGGAAATTATAGATCTACATAGAATTGTTTTAAATTGGAATAATTTTTTAGCAAGGAGAACTATATGACACTATTAATAAATCAACCTATACCAATAGATCAATACAATACCTATAAAATTATTGGTTATCATCGTGGTCAATCTACAAACGATAAATCTGTATGGAATAATTCGTATCAAGAAGAGATTGATTGTTTTTGTCAATCCTTAACAAGAGATTGGACAGCCATAAAAAACAACAATTTAGAAGCATGGGGTTTTCAATACAACCATGGTTTTCAGGCCATAGGTATAGGAACAATACCTGAGCGAAAAAGTTTATATATTGCACGATTTTATTGCGGACAATCAAAGGAATGGCATGGTCACCCTATAGATTATACTGTTGTTAATCATAAAGTCCCTGATTCGGTCACAACTAAATGGCACGATTCTGGACATATTACCTTAAGGCAAAAATCTAAATTGAAACAAGGTGTAGAATGTCTATAATCCCTAAAAAACAGATTACTATTTCTGGACACTACTGGGACTCGTATCTTTATGATGGGTGCTTGTATTTATGGACCGCAAATAATGAAATCGTAATTATTAACTGGAGCTCCCTACTTTTTGATTATGAAGGGGATTTTATATCATTAGATGAGAAAGACCTCTACAAATATCACTACTCACATATAAATAATCCCTTAAATGAATACCCGGCAGATATTGGAATTCATAATAACATTATGTATGCAGTATTGGACCAAGGGCTAATACAACAAGGTATTCAAGATAACTCTTTCACGGAAATAAACCGCCTTTGGGATGCCCCATTATATTCATTAAAAATCAAAAAAAACGGAAGAGTAGCTTTATCAGCTGGTCACAATGGTCTTTTCGAGTATGATGTCTATGAACACTTAAGAACCATAAATAAGAAAAATAATTTATATCATGTTGACGAAGGAATATTTAAACTATCTGACAAACATTCTTTATTCGCTAATTGGAACTTCTCTAGCATATATAGTTCTTCAAATAAGGGCCAATCTTTTATTGCTAGCTTCAATTCAAGAAAAAATGGAGATTTTGTTTATTTTAATAACTACAGCGAGGGGGAAATTTTTGGGAATAATAATTCTGTGTTCAGCTGGGGTGCTGGCAACAAAATATATCGAACTGCAAATTATGGAATTGAATATGTTACATATACACAAAAGAAGCTGACAAAGGAAGAATCCCCCTTCTCACGAATCAAAGAGATTCCATTCCTTCCCCAAAAGGGAAAGATAATTTATGCCGGTGCAGCATCATTTGGAGTCATCATCGAGTGTGAAAAGGCGTTAGTCGTTAAAGCATTTAATAATGAAGATAGTTATTACAATATTATGGAACCAATAACAAAATGGCGTGTTTATACTAATGACGTTAATTATCACAAATATCTTACAGTAATACTTGATGATAGAATAGAAGTATTACAGTTTTAAAATCATTAATTTAAGCCTAGCATCCTATAGCTAGGCTTAAATTAATGTTATGACACATTGCTACATTGATTCAAAATTGGACCAAGAGTAAAACTGTATAAAGAATGTTTTTAACCAATCAAAAGAAGCTAGTACCAGTTTAGGCACCCTTTTTTAGGAATGCCCCTTTGTTTGTATGAAACAAAATGCATCCAATTTCGGTCTAACTTTCTATACTTTATCTTGAAAAAAATTCAGATAATGATCAAGTGCTACACTATACATATTGTGTCCAGTATTGTTTTTGCTAATAAAGGCCTTATTTTCTTTTATAAATACAATAATTCTCTTCAGGTCGTGCAACGAAGTGATCGTGAAGAGGTTGCTTTCAAGTATACCTATATTGATCATTACTTCTGAAATTGTACTTATTGCTCGAGATTATTTTTATGCAGAACTTGTACTTAATGTGCTTCCAGTTTTCTTGTTTCTATTACTAATTAACCAATCTTCGAATTCCCTAGATATTTTCATTAAACCACCTCAATAGGTTACTTTCTACAATAAGTTTTCTCCAAAAGGAACATATCTTCGCACTACATACGAGTTATCTGTAAGAACTGAAACAATTATATCAACTTCCGATTGCTATAGAAATATAAGAAGCATCTTATGAAAAATATGCAATCTGCTGAGCTTCTGGCAAACCAACCGTCAGACCTCTATCCAAAAATCGGTTAAATTCCTCACAAGCTGTTTCTGGTACAAGTGAACAACTATGACAAGCGGCCAGGTTACAAGAATCAGGACCTTGTGCACCAATTTCGGAACAAATTGGATCCGAAGAACACCAGCCCGCATTTATTAATGATTTTCGGATAACTTGCTCTAAATAGCCCGGTTTACCCATTCGGACCAGTCCACCCATAGTTCCATCAGAATCACCAGCTGCTGTATATATCAGTATTCCATACATAGGATGTGACTCGTCTTCGGATATATACAATCGTTCTCTTAGGGAAGAAGAACTATATCCACATTCAAAGGTAAGCTGATTCATGAGAAGATGAGCAAAAGTATGAGCCATAACAAACCTTGGTGAAATTTGTTTTTCCCGGGTACGCCGATTGACAAGTAAATGTCTGTAACGTTCAGCCAACGGTTCAATTCTAGAAATCACACCGTCTTGTTCCTCCCACCGTTGTAATTGGGCTGGATTGAATTTCAAAAAAATTCCTTCCCCATAAACAACGTATGCGGGTAACCAATCATCTGAAGCATCATCTGGTACATTACGCCACATTTGGTGTTTCAATTGTTGAAAGTCTGCAGGCCGATCGTTAAATACCCGGTTAAACCCAGCAAGCACCCGGGTTTCTTTTAATTTTTCCACCAAAAACACCTCGGAAAAATACTTCTCCATATCAAACAGTCTGCTGTTATATTTTTCAAGAGGAATTCGCCGGATTTTAAGTTCATCTTGATCAGAAGGTTCGCTTAATACGCTGTATTCCTCTAAACGTAGTACTCTTTCCAATTCTGCACCGCAAGACTCTTCAAGTTCCTCATTTTCTACAGTCTCGCGTTGTTCTATACTTAAAAGTGTACGCTTTATCTCTGTATCAGAATACGATTCCAACTCAGTCCGAAATTGTGCACGAAGTTCATCTACTACTTCATCTTCATTTAAGTTACCCCGCTTGGAGAGATTCAAAATACGCTCATATTGGGGGGTTTGGAAAAGTTCAATCAACCTATTGATTTGTTTGCTTACTTCACCCGGTATATAAATGGCACTTCGGACCTGAGCGAAATAAACATTAGAAGCACTACGAAGAGAGCCGCGCAGGTGGCACCCACATGTTTCCCCCTCCTCTGTACCAGTCCAAGGACTTTTTCCTTGACAATAAAATACGTTCTCTCCACCAACTAACTCTTTACTAAGATCAGTCGTGCCGTCCGGATGTGCAGTTGTTATTTTATTGAGCATACGGGGTTCCACTCCACAACCGCACTTAACTTGCATAGTTGTCAAAGCACCCCCACCGGTACTTATCAACTTCATTGTTGCAGTACAAGATGGGTTTGCCGAACGATGTACCCATTCCCTCCATGGGAAATCCTGTATATGGCCGTTTTCACATATCGCTATAAAAGGTACTTGTACCATAAACTTTTTTATATTCTTAGCTTCACATGAAGTGCATTTTTCTCTGGATTTCGTTGTCAGTTCTGTCTTCTTCATATCCCCACAGAATGTGCAATAATGCCACTGTGGAAATCTTAAAAACGGTACATTTAAAAACTTATTATTATCACTCTCACCTCTATAGCGGAAATCAGGCGGGAGACGAAAATGGTCTACTCCCAACAAACGCTCCAATCTCCACTCTTTGATCATATACTGCGATAAATCAACCCGTTCCGATGATCCATTTTTATCCTTGTACCAATGGTCAAGCCCACCACAAATAGCTGAGATTCCATTCTTAGATATAGACATTGCTCCCGTACCAAATGGGGCTATCAATTGTGCTCTACGTATCGGATAAACCATATTATTCTAAGTCCTCCAATTCTTCAAGTTTATATAACACTGAAATATCCCCTTGGCATTGGGCATCAACGTTCCTTAAGGACATTGGTGTGGCCCAGGATAGTCTACTTGAACGCTCATCAGCGTATTCCCCTGCTACTCGTAGCAGCGGATAATTACCGTTTTCGGCTTTCCCCGACCAATCCACGGGGCTAAGTCTTCTCCAGAGCTCAAGTCTTTTTTCAAAGATGCGCTTAACATTCTCTAGTTCCTCGGGATCAGTGCGTTCTACACGCCGTATTACTATTTCTTTTAGTTGGTTCAAAATCTCCTCTGGCAATGGCCTCGGTGTGTCAACCTTAGCAGTATCGCCCAATTGACGCACATAACCTACCATCACAGCATGGAGTAAGCGGTCTATTACAGCAGGTGAAAACGGTGTTACACTAGTCGGTTCTACCTGAGCATAGAGTTTTTCGTGATAACTCCTGAATTTTTCATAGTGTGAACGATCACGCGGCTTCGAAGCACTGTATAATGTCACCACTAGCCCTGGCCGTTCAAACCAACGACGACCTACACGACCGGTGACCTGGATGTATTGGCTTGTGGTCTTCGGCTGACCTATCACTGCCATCAACGAAAGACGGTCAATATCTATGCCTACCTCAATAATACTGGAAGCAAGGCATACATCAATAGCAGTGCCACGCTTCGTATCCGTTTTCAGTTCACCGATAGCAGCAGAAACTTCATCGCTGGTTAATCGGGATGTTAATTCTTTAATCCGGTTCAATCGACGCAATTTATCATAACCGATATCTTCTCTATTTTTGATTACTTTAAGATGGTTGGGAATATCTGACTGTAATAACGTGACAGTCGTACCCAGTTCCCGTAGACTATTAAAGAAAACTAACAAAGTCCACCATGGATCCCGTTCCTTCTCTTCCATTTCAATGGGCCCTTGTAGTAGTGCAGTAAGAGATCTTACTTGAAGTGTTTGCATTGATCCCAAACCTGGTGTATTAATTCCGACATACTTTCTCCCCGGCATCAGATTGCCGTTATTATCGGTAGCATTTTGAGCAAAAAATGAATCGTCTGCTTCAAGTCCGGGAGTTGGAAAAAGCCGTGTTTTCTCTCTAGCATAAACATCCTTGACTTGTTTTTCAAAACTTCGTATGGTTGCAGTAGAACAGACAATTTTAGGACGAACTGGTACTGTTGCACGATAGTCCGTACACAATTCTTCCACTAATACTTCAAACAAACCAGTCATTGATCCCAGTGGACCTGAAATTAAATGTAGTTCGTCTTGTATAATTAATCCTGGTGGAGAACAAAAGCGCTCCCCATCCGTTCCAATACCAAACATGGTGCGAGGCTTGGAATTCCAAGCAAGCAATGCAAATTTATCGACTGTACCAATAACCAAAGTTGGCCTTTTTGAGTAAATATCTTCATCCACTACATAAACAGGAAGTTCCTTGTTGAAGATACAATCACGGTCTGGACAGTGAATGACCACTTGGCCTGCAGATACTTTATAGCCATTAATGCTGTATTGCATGCTTTTTTTCTTACCTCGTTCGTTTTTTCGACCGTTCTCAATTTTCCGATTATCCGGTATTTTCCCCATTTGTGCTCCACACCAAGGACAAGAACGAACCAGGAACGGATTATCTTCGCTTGTTCCATTTTTCAATGCTTTTAAATCAACCAATGCACTTTTGTGCGTATTGGGAGTTGTATCAGTTCCCAACCATATGCCAATTGAAAATGAAGCTTCCCCCAGATCATTCTCATTTAACTTTCGGATATAATCCATAGAACAGATAAGTCTCGATGCTCTTTGAAATTGGTCTGCAGTTAGCAACCGCAATGTATATCTCATGAGTACTTGGACACCTGTATCATAAGGGTCTCTCAATCGGCGTAAGAACATGGAGAATGCTGCTAATCCTAGATATGCTTCTGTTTTACCCCCACCTGTCGGAAAAAAAATCAATTCGACAGTTTCGCGCTCATCGGAAAAGAAATTAGCAGTGGGTTCAATTGACATCAGAATAAACGCAATTTGAAATGCACGCCATTTACCCTTGTCTGTGTTAACAATGTCCGGATTAATGTAAGGTCTGCTAAAAAGAATGCCACTTTCGGTAACTTCTGATTCCCGGACATCTGTACCAGTTTTCTGCTGGAGCAGCATTGCATGGTTGGCCAATTGGAAAGCCCTAAAAGCCTCCGAATTATTTTTAAGGTAATTGAGCCCTTGTTCCATCCTATCCCCGCATTCACAACAAAGACGCAAGTTTCTTTCAGCTACTTCACGTAGATGTTTATCCAACACTGGTATTGTTTTTCGTTTCTTCTCAACCCATTCCCTATATAAGGATATTATTTCCTCCAATTCTCTAAAACCAAAATTACTTGTGGAGTCGAAACCTGCTAGAGTCCGCATAGAAACTTCGATAGCGGAACCATCCTCACGTTTTATATCGGGTGTCATACTTTTTGTCTCATGGGAGGGCAGAAACTCACTACGTACGCTTCCAACTTTATCTCCTGATACATCCCAATCTGCTGAGCAACCATGTCCTATAGCATATGTTTTCATGGACCGATATAATAACGCTAATGATTGTTCCTCTTCATCAGTTACCATAGAATCCACTACTTCAGGATACGGCAGGATTCCGATTGTTTCATTTAACTTATTTGGATGAAAAACGTTTACTGTAAATTGTGATTGGTAAAAACAAACACTATCAATCGCTGTGTTACCTTCACAATCTGAGCGGTTAACCAAGCAGACAGTCACTAGACGGCTTCCATCTTGAATTGGTCTTGAGAGTATTTGCAAATGAAGATTTAACCCATCCGTATTGGTGGCTTCGATGATATTTCCTGTGGTCAAAACTTGACCTTCTGCATTTAACTGTTCAGCCGCACATGTTACTTTAAAATTAACAGGAGAACGAACCCACCATTTTCTATCCCTTTTATCCCCGTTTATCCGTACTTTCACTGGATAATATCGTCCGCCGCTCACACAGATTCTGAGTTCAGAACCATGTTCAAAGAAGGCCCGAAAACTCACAGCCATACTGCTTTGTTGATAGTCATTAGCAGAAGAAATATCGAGTTCCGATTGCTCATCGACTTTATTAGAAGAATTGTTACGCGTTTCAATTATCTCAAGCTCTTTACAGTTTACGAGTTCTACAGCATCCAAATCTGCCATTGGATTTACCTGGTGATCTTCATTTTCATCTCGACCAATCCCGTTAGGGTAAAGTACTGCTGCCCCGTATCGTCTAGTAGGATGTTCATGTAAGATTTCTTCTCCTGTCTCCTTGCTTTTATACGGCTTGTAAAGATCCTGTTTATTTTGCAATAATATATCAGACAGGCAACTAATCGGCGTGCTATTGGTTGCTACTGATGGGCCGATAAATTCCCTTCTCAACGCATCATACAGTAAATCCCTGTTGTCCATGTTTTTCTGTAATTCAGTTTTCATAATGCCTACGCCCCTTCCAAATCTAAAAGTATACGAGTTTTATGTTCTTCTACATAAAAATCTTTATTGAAAATATATTCCACTTTAAAGGATGTAAAACTAGCCTCTTCAGCTCCAGGTAAAGGGAAGACCATAGTATGTTCAAGTTCCAGTTTAGAGAGATCTGCCTGGTTTACTACCTTCAACAACTGTTGTCTGATGGCAGTCCCTGCCTGAAGATGACACTTCGCCAATATTTCTGCTTCTTTCCATAAGCTCGTTTCACGCTCGCCATATTTTAATATATTGATAATTGCAGAGAAGTCTTCACGGTCACGTGGTTTGATATTGTCCTCAGACATCCAATTTCGTAAATTTATGTAGTTTGCTCTAGATGAACCTTTTTTCCGCAACTCACGAATAACTCGATCGTGGCCGTACTTATAAACAAGTTTCTGCAAACCTTTTTTCCATTCACTATGTCTATTACGAATAGAAGGAGCTTCCACACCCAGTAGTTTATCGGCAATGAGATGTATCACATCCCGTTCAGTACCCGTACGAATAAGTAAATAGCATTCCGTATCCAGTTGTTGTACGGGGAGTCGTGTAACTTTCTCCTCCTGATTAAAGGCGAGAACCCATATATTACTAATAGTATGTTTTTCAAAAAAAATACACTTACCACCTGCTAAAGCCACCAAAGTGGCTGCTACTTGATTAGGCTTTTCATGGTTACTAGATGTTCTCAAAATGGATTCTTCTAGTACCAAGTAGTTTCTATCTATTTGATCAATTGCTATTTTATTGGTGGACTTAGTAATGTTTTTTTGTTCCGTAACTGTACAGCCGGCATACAGAGTCGATAACCTGGAGTCCCCCCMACTTAAATGGGGGCTTGTATTATGACTCCATTGTTGCCATGCATAAGTAACAGTATCAATTGAGCGAGCTCGGGGACAATTGTACAAATGCTCCGGGTACCAATGAGGTGGACCGACAATAATTATTTGTTCAAAGAATGCGCCTTGCTTCAAAGCTAATGGACTGACAACCGTAACAGAAGATGATAGAGATTCTCGTATTATCCGACTAACCAAGTCTACGTTTTTTGCCACCTTTACTACTAATCCTGTGTAAACGCCATCCTGTACCCGATCGTTAAGAAAATCCAAAATTGGTTTCTCATTGGATTCAATGACTGCAATACTAGCATCAACTAATTTTATCGTAGCTTCTTTGAGATTTGGAAACAATAAACCACATTGTATTGCAAGACGCTTTAACTTTAAACGATCTAACTGATCCTGCGAATTTATAAAAGGCAAAGGGCTTGCCGTTACATAAAAGCGGAACCTCCTTAAATCATTTACAAGTTCGCAGATACATGCATCTCCCCTAGCTTCCTCATTTAACATCCGTTCAAACTGCGACAGCATGACTGAAAAAACAGACAATGAACTTGACGAAATTTCATGGAAATTCAGCATGTAACGTTGTGATAATTCAAACATACTGTTCATAGTTTCCAGTTTGTTCATCGTCGATCTTCCTTCCAATTTAAGATTTCAATCCCCTGAGGTATCTCAGACAAATTCGGTCGTACTGTTTCCAAACAGTGCATGTTCTCTAAATATCTATTATTTATTTCGTCAATCGCCAATGGATATTGGGTTTCCGACCGATCAAGAAGAATGATAGAATTATTATCCGGAAATTTATGAGACCAGTTCAAGTAGCTGACCGCACTGCAATAAATAATTACCGTCCATGGCTGCAAGATTACATCACTGTTTTTTGACTGTGAAGCAAATACTTCAGATTGGTAAGTATCAGTTGCTCCCTGAAATTGTCGAATTTTCAGTATTTCGTTAAGGTAACCGATATTAAAAGCATCTCCAGATATTACTGCAAATGGGGTTTCCTTTGTTTCGACCTCCAAAGTATCTTTATTACCAATTAAGCATACTTTTGGATCTGAAAACCGAAATACTTGCTTATCTACGTTATTAAACAATGAATCTAAGAAAGCAGACCCTTTTTCTTCTACTCTTCCGACCTGATTGTTTGGTATTTGAAGATGTTGATTATTACTCACACTAATATCAAATGCGCGTTTTTTGGGTACATAGTCTACTAACCCACCAGCACGAGGGTTTTGTGACTGAATAATTAGTCGGGTTTCATCATTAATTACTTTAACACCCATAAATTTAGCTATTTTTTGTCTGCCACCGTCACGGAAACGTACCAGCGTACCCACCTTTAACTGGACTAGAGCGGAAAAATGGTTATGAAGCAAACTGTCATGGGGTACAGACTCGATAATTCCAGCTATTACGCCAAGTGCAAGTAAAGACGGGAGAAAATGTGTAGCCGGAACAGAAATACTCATCACTGATTTTCTATTTTGTTCTGATTGTGTCGAAAAATAGAAGCCGGTCTTAATAAAAAAATTAAACCACTCGTGAACTGGTACCCAGTCATT
The DNA here is from genome assembly GCF_056398345.1 of Paenibacillus sp. 01T442. Classification (NCBI taxonomy): domain Bacteria; kingdom Bacillati; phylum Bacillota; class Bacilli; order Caryophanales; family Paenibacillaceae; genus Paenibacillus; species Paenibacillus sp. 01T442. The sequence goes on along the minus strand of NZ_JBFTPF010000030.1, from coordinate 25,782 downwards.
GTTCGAATTATAAAAAAACCGCTTGTTATTAATTGACATTGGCTATCTTCCTTGTACTTTATGACCATATTTATAAATAGCTATTCTATACTCCATTTCCATATTCCTCCTGTAGCATGAATCGAGAGGATCAATATCGAATGTCTCTTTAAAATCTCTACCCGCGTGGTGGGAATGGATCATTCCCATAACTGTTTTTATCTCTGATTTGACCGTTTGGACGATGTATTATCACTTCAGAACGCTGATTTTTCGCAACTTGTGTAGCCTTTGTAATTGCTGCAGCTTGTGTTTCTGATCTTACCGTTGCCCGAGAATTCCCTGCCCCTTTAACCTGCCATCCTCCATTTGGATGAGGAGTTACATGTTGATTTTTTTTATTCATTTTAAGCACACCTTTCGTTTTCAATTTTATTTTTGAAACCACATTATTTAAAATGGAGCATTTTAAGCTCCATGAGTTTTCAATTTTATTTTTGAAACCAACTTTTTTAAAAAGAGCTCTCTGAGCCCATTTAAAAAAGACTTCTATATATATATTGCCTTCCGCCCTCTTCCAGTAAAACTTCATCACGAGCAATTAGACGAAGATTATATAATTCAGACAGCTGTGTACTAGCGAGGTTTAACTTTTTCCCATACTCATCAGACAGATGCCTTGCACTTATTTTTTTCTTTTCATATACGATATCCAAGACCTCTTTAAGGACTTTTCCTAAGTGGCCGAGAAGTAAGTGGTCGGCACCTTTCCTCGCCATGATGCAATCTTTGAGGCCTTCCAAAGAACTCCCAATATTGTATTCATGATCATATTCTAAGTTCAAACTGTCAAGAAAGAGGTACTTATCGTGCGTCTTAGCATTATCCCTCATCCATAAAACAACCTTTACTATTATTTCATCAACACCCGATACGTTAATGCCATCGACCTCGCTCATGTCGTAAAAGAACACTGTACCCTTGGAAGCATTAGAAATTTCCGACTTTATTCTTGAATTCAATTGTTGTAATGAAGGCCGATGTAAAAAGTTTCGCTTGTTGTATTCTGGGCTTAAAAGATGTATACGTTCCATAAAACACCGCTCTCTATAGATTTCAATTTAATTTTTGAAATCGAAATCTGTTTTTAGTTTACTTCACTATTCCCACGATGTCAATAGAAGCTATACTTGAATTGTTAAATAAAAATATGTTCCATAAAAAAATTCATCCTGTGATATTAGGACAAGATTATCTTCTTTTATAATGTAAGCTGAATTGTGCGTCCTTAAATAAAAATTTACATTTTTGAAATTATACGCTCTTGATGTAACATCGATTAAGCCCTTCCCCCTATTTTCATTCACGCGCGAGGAAGCAGTGGTGAGTATAGCTTTTTTTATGACTGCATGCGAAGTTAAAAAAGGTGAAAATGTATGCTTCAAACTGTTGTATATTCCTAAGCCTGTATCACATATTGCAATACTCACAGTACTTGAAGCTTCATAATGTTGTATACAGGAATAAGGTGAACACTCTGCATGTTCCAGTGCATTATTTCCAAGTTCAGAAAAAATATTTGCAATATCAGATACCCGGTCCCGTGGTAAAGACTTATCCCGGAGAATTTTCATTATTGAATTATAAAAAATATCTACATCATCCGGATCAGTAAACTTTGTTATTTCAAACAAATTGTTTTCTTTATTATTACGATTTCGATTGTAATAACGCTCCATATCTGTCTTACTCTCAAACTGATCACTTATTTCCTTTCGACATACTTTAAAAAAGTTCATTCTTTCCATATATCCGATAATTTCTCCATTTTCAGGGATAGCTATATCAAGGCAAAAATTTTGATTAAAGAAATCCAAAGTTGATATTAGTACAGCACAGCCCGCAGGGGACAGCCATCCTAATTGACTTAAATCAACCTTAACTGTGTCTTTAGTCCGATGTGATTTAATAATACTGGCACATTGGTTGATCCAGTTATTCACATCCTCAATAGTTTCAAAACTCCCCTTCCGTGCAAGCATACATATTCACATCCTAAAGATTATTATAAAAGCCAAGCTTCTTCTAATTGTTATGATATCAATACCATTATATTTAATCCGCTCTTTTGCAATAAAATATATTCTTTCCCATCAATAATTATGTGGCGTCCGGATCCTGGGTTACCATTTCCTTTTACAACAATGTATGTACCAGAATCAGCCTGTTCAGTTAGACTGCTCTTGGAAACTAAAATGTATCTAACATTGTCCTTGTATTGCTCATATAATCCAGGTGATAGTGGTTTTAAAGGCGAACCAGTTATTTCTTCATATGTCAACGCAGCAGATCTTATATCATCAGTTATTACAACTACTTCACACGCAGTTTTGTACATATTCTGAAGTCTATCTTTGATTTCAACTGCTCTTATTTCATCCATTTTTAAAAGCGTTCCATAATCATGGGTTGGTGCTTTCATTAAAGACAAGTGTTTTTTGCTGTCCAGGAAAAACCACTCTATATATGGGAGATTGGCCATAATAGTTTCTGGCTGATTTCTGCTTGAACCCGAACCACCAAGCACACTATCAACATGTGCGGCAGGGGATGAACAGAGCTTATCCCATATTTTTTTCAACTCTGAAAAGGGGCGTGTTTTGATCTGGCCGGATGAAGTGGTCAACTCCACCCGTTTACTTTCCTTGTCGACCCCGGTTAATTTTAAATTGGCGCCTTTTTTAATACTTTCCAGTTCAAGGCCAACCATCTTCTCAATATCATTAATTACTTCATCAAATGTCATTTTCTACCTCCCGGTAATTCCGGAGGAAATTTAAGAACACTTGTATCTTCCCCGGCACCCTCTACTGCAGCAACATCTTCCAGCCATTGTCTCATAAATGATTCTGTTTGGGGATCTTCACCACCGACTTTTCTAAAGGAAACCTTGTGTGGAAGACTAATTCTAACTGGATTACCTGGTGCCGGTCCGTCTTCAGAAAGACCATTCTTAAGATCTATTCCGGCGGCAAATCTTCGAATATCGGATACAAAGTCCAATACTATTACTTTATCCTTATCTTTCGAAAGCCTTAGTCCTCTGCCTAATTGTTGGACAAATATCCTTCGACTGTGGGTTACCCGTTGGAACACAATGATGTTGACATCAGGCACGTCAACACCTTCATTTAGAATATCAACCGCACACAAGACATCAATTGCACCATCCTGAAAATCGCACAGAATTCTATTGCGTTCTGCCGGATCCATTGTCCGTCCAGTAGAAGTTTGTGAGTATATTGCGGAAGCATTACAAAAACCAAGAGAATTTATTCGGTCCCTCATTGTTACTGCGTGATCTATCGTGCCGCAAAAGACAATTGCCCTCGGTTTAGCTTGCTCTTGCCATACTCTCTTTAGTTCAAATACGACTTCGTCATCCCACTGAGTAATAAACAACGTCCTGTTAATCTGCCGCGGAGAGAAATTTTTGCCTTTTAATGTCCCTAGCGCTTCCCAGTTGATGTTATCTGTGTACATTCTATAATCTACATTTGATAAGAAACCTTTTTTCAGACCGGTAACAATGTCCACACGCACCAACGGGTCCCCGAAATAATCCGTTATATCAACATCATCTGGTCTCCATGGTGTTGCAGTCAGTCCCAAAAGAAAGGGACCTTTATCCAAACCCGCACGTGTATCTTGTAATATGGCATTATACATTTGCCCGCCAACATGATGGCATTCATCTATAATTATTAAATCAAAATTAGGCAGTTCGTATCCCCTTTGGACATAATCGGCCACAGTATTTAAACATGCAAAAACTGCATCAGCCTTTTCAATCCGCTCTTGACCTGGTTGTTCATAGCCATTCCATACTACGGAATCTTGGTGCTTGGAAAAAAAAGGCCAGAATGATTTTTCAATTTGATATACCAATTCGTTGGTATGGGCAATCACAAGGATCCGCACCGGAGAAATTGTATTAATTCTCTTTACTGTCTCACATGCTACGAACGTTTTACCGAGGCCAGTGGCCATAACAACAAGTGCTTTTTTCTTCTCTTCGTTGTACACCTGAATTAAAGAACGTATTGCGTGCTCTTGGTATCCTCTTGGCTCTTTGATTAATGCACACATTCCAGGGAGTTTTTCCGCCCGGGCAATCAAGGACTTTGTATCCCATAACTGTAGGGGTATGCCTCTGCTCATTAACGCTCTCTGATGTTCTTTTATTTTTTCGTCAAACCCGTTTAATGCCACTATAACCGGCACCTGAGCCCTGTATATGCGCATGGCCTCAAGCGTTTGATCTGCTACATCTAACCCGACTTTATTCCGCCAGTGTTTCATTTGAAACAGCCATCTTTTTCCTGCACGATGAGCCAGCATATCAGCCCCTCGGTCACCTGATTGACCAACAAGCCTTATTCCCTCAAAACCCTCGTGTGCCAATAATCTGGAAACAACCCGTTCAAATGCCTGCCATGTGCCAAACCTCAAATTCTCTTCACTAATAAATACACTCACTTTATCACCTTTTGCTGTAAGAATTCTAAAGACAGCCTTGTTTTTTGGGCAATACCCAGCTCTGGTGTACGGTATTTGATAAAGTTCGTGGCATCATTCAGACAATTAAGATATAGATTTCTGATTCTAATTTGTGCCTGCAGCAGAATATTACCTGCCAGTTCGCTTGAATGTGAGTAAGAAACATCCCATATTCCACCGTCAAAAAATACATGCGGGTACTTACGGAAAATGTCAACTAAAGCTTCCTCATCGATATACAGGAGGAATATTCCGTTTTCTTTCATTTCGCCAAGTTGGCTTATATCAACACCGTGGTTAAGCATATTATCGATTAAGCTCTTCTTCTGTTCTTCCGTCAGCTCATTAAAAATGTCGACGGCCAACTCCTTAAGCAAGCCAGGCAGCTTTTCTTTCAATTGGGCAACAAATGAAATGGTATCTTCTCTAATTTTCTCAGGGCTATCCTCCAATTTTTCTGCCCATCTGCTGTTTAAAATCTGCCATTCAATATTGGATAATGTATGCTGCCCTTGGAACTGCTTAACTGATAGCCTTCTATTCGTATCATAGATATACAGAGCAATCTCAGCAGCAATCATTTGCTCAGTACGAATTCTGAATGATTTAAATACCTTATGGGTCTTGTCAATGAACACATTTATTTCTTCGTCCTTAAATGTTATCAGAGGAATTCCTTCTTTTTGTTGGAACGGAATAATTGGTTGATGAGTAATATAAGCGTTAACATTAACAGGTGAACTATATGTACCATCGGCCAATTTGATGGAACACCCAGGGATAGATAATTCATCAGATTTATTTGCGTTTTTCAAAAGATATTCATGTGAAAGAGCAAATTCTTTGCCTTTTACCTCTCCACAGGATGTACATATTCTATCGCTAGCCCTATTCCTAGTTCCACATATCTGACATGACCAAGGCTCTTCCACCTTTGGTGATTGTGACAATCCGCAGTGGGGACATTGATGTGCTGATTTCGGAATCTCGTTATTACATTCAGGATTGATACATGGCTTACCAATTAGAACAAAATCGCATACAGAGCATGTATCATGCTCTTTTAAATTTTGTGCTGTACATGATGGACACTCAACAAGCTCTTCAAGTGGTGGAGAATCAGCAGTCTCCAAAATTTTCCACCACTCTGAATCATCGTAGTAACCCGGGAGCTTATTTAGAAACTTTTCATAATATTCCTTTTCTACATCTCTAGAAATCCGTTTTGGTTCATTTGCTTCCTTGTCCCAGAATCCCATATATAGATCCGTTTTCCCAGGTTTCCTTACTCTTCTATATCCTTGAAAGAGCTTGTAAATATAGCTTTCATTTTGATCTGCACCAGGTTGAGTGGGCTGCAAGGAACTTTCCCCTCTTAAAAAAGCCATCGCTCTTTGCCACTCCGGGCTACTTCTTTGAAAGTCCTGTTTCAAAAAATCCACTGGGACGTGATTCAAATGAACTTCTCCCACGATCCGCCCATAGGGACCATCTATAGGATAATCTTTTATTGTCTTTTTGAACTCATCAACATACTCAAAAAAAGCTGTCTTTTCAGCAATTCGGATTGAGCGCCCATTACGTATTAAATCTATTCCATATTCAGTACTATCATCAAACCTTTGTATTCCAACCCAGCCCTTTACCCGTTCTTCAACACTTCTGATACTTGAAGACTTACACGAGGGGCATTCATTCTGATCATTAGGAACAAGAGCGATACAGCTACCACACCTTCTTTGAACACCAATAATATGATCAAAATCGTATCTCGCTTGGATCTTCCCGCTACCTTTACGTTCTACATATCTTGAAGCATCCCATACACAGTGTTCGAATGGTTCACACAGCTCACCATTAACAAGTATTCTTATCTCTCTTTTTGAAAGAACTGAAGCATAGCGTCTACCTAATTCGGCTCTTACTTTTGGGAGTCCATATTGAACAAGTCGCTTAACAAATTGGCTATTTGCATTTCCTTCTGGCCACCATTCACTAATTTCAACCAAAGTACCATGAGATAATTCTTGAGGTTTATCAATAATAAACACTGGTAATTCATAGTCCTTAGTTTGATTGATATTATCCAAATCTATTATTACATCAATTGCATTTTCTTCACCTTTACGTGCAGTCAATAAACGGGTTACTCTCCCCAGCTTTCCAGTAGATATATTGAAACCCATTCCGAATAGACCTAGGCTATCATATTGATTATTACCAGAGAAACCTGCTTTAATAGAATTTTCTGCCATTTTTGACGTCATACCAGGTCCATTATCTCGAATTCTAACCCTTCCAGTATTTTTGTTAAGATCCGCCATTTTAGGTAATTCAATCGAAATTAAGGGATTATCAATCTTAATACCTGTAAGTTTTGCAAGTTGAAACGAGTCAATAGCATTATCAATAAGCTCGCAAAGCGCATCCAATGGCAACATTGGAGTATGTGTCAAAGCAATAAGGACTCTAGGATCTGGAGTAAAATCAAAAAAAATCTCTGAATGCATCTCAGGACTCCTCCTCAATCATTTTTCGAATTGAACAAGCTACTGCATACGCTACTTTTACTGCAACCCCATTACCAATAGTTTTATATTTATGAGTCAGGGCCATGTCTTCCGGAAGAATATAACTATCTGAAACACTTTGAATTCTTAACGCTTCACGGACAGAAAGACGTCTTGGTTGTGTCGGATGAAGGTGAACTTCATTGTTCCCATATGCGACAGTAGGGCTATACCTCCACCGATGAAGCCTTTTGAAGCTCTTTCTTGAAACATCGCCTTCGGGTATGATTGTAAACTTATTACTTCTTGGACTAAATCCTTCTAAACCATTTGGTAACGAAGAAATCTCATCTATATCACATATGTAACTGCCAACCATTAATTCTTCAGGGACATCCATCGGTTTACAAGGATTTGAGCCAAATGGAACTTCTCCTGGCCAATTGAAACGGGTCTTTGCATTAGTGTATCTAGGATCTTCAGGCCAATGAAACCACACATAATTTCTCGGTATTGTCCTCAAGCCAAGTTTTTTCTTCAACCATTTCTTTTTTATTCCTACCATGATTACTCTTTCCCTGTCTTGTGGAACTCCAAAATCTAATGCGTTAAGAACCTTGTACTCAATTAAATAATCATGTGATAACTGATACCTTAAATAATCAAAGAATTCTCTATGTTTAGTAGTTCTTAATAATCCTGGGACATTTTCAAAAAGAAAAAATGTTGGTTGCAATTCTATTATTCTACTCACATAAACCTGGGATAACCTTCCGTGGTCACCTTCTCTTCCCCTATTTTTTCCGCCAACAGAGAAATCAGGACAAGGAGGACCACCAATCATTCCGAATATATCTGGAGTCCTTAAATTTAAAAAAGCCTCCTTAGCAATTTGATTCGGACCTAAATCAACTATTGAAGATGTATTCGAAATCTGATGAACATTACCAGTCATATTAGAAAATGCATAAGAGTATCCCTTGGCAAAATTCTCATTATATTCATTACTCCAAATGGTCCGAAAACCAGCCTGCATGAATCCCATGTCTAAAAATCCTGCTCCTGTGAAAAAAGAAAGTATAGGGATAGGCGTACTGAATGAGTTTTTAACTGAAGACTGTAACAAGTTATTAAACATGATTAAATCCTCCGCGCAATCTAATGAGCTTATATATTTTCGACAAATTACATCTTTCTCCTTTACCATCTGAATTACTATAATTAAAAAAGAGACCGCTATTTTAAATCTACGGTCTCTTTTTTGATATTAATTGCAAAAAATCCATTACAGTATTAGCAATACCTTTAGCAGCTAGAAAAGGAACTCCATTTCCTACTGTTTTAAATGCATTTGATAACGTTATGTCCAATGGCAATTCAAACTCTTTTGGCAAAGATTGTATTGCTAAAGCCTCAGATATAGTTAACCTCCTGGCTTTATATGGATGTAAATGAACTTCATTATTTCCATATGCAGCTGTCGGTGAGTATCTCCACCTATGCAGTCGCTTGTAAGATTTTTTGGAATCATCTCCTTCAGGCACTACCAAAAACTTAACTAAACCAGCCTTAGGAGTAAATGTTCTATGATTTGGGTGGGATTCAACATTATTTTTATCAAACCAATGCTCTACTGTTAATTCTTTATTTACCCCCTCAGGACATTCTCTTGTACCATCGATAACAAATTGCTCTTGCGTTGGCCACTGAATTAATTTTATTGCTTCCATCGTATGTTTCAAATGTCGTTGCCAAGGAAATATCTCACTTAGATCACTTTCTATACTTTGATTCAATAGATTGCTACTTTTAACACCAAACAATATTATTCTCTCTCTATTTTGTGGTACTCCATATTCAAGTGCATTTATCAGCCGATCGGTTGTTACATACCCATTAAGTTTAAGCTTCTCTAACATCGAATCATAAAATATACGATGTTTTTTAGTTCCCCATAATCCTTTTACGTTTTCAAGAATAAAAAAATCTGGCTGCTGCTGACAAATTAACTCAACATATGTTGCTGTTAGCTTACCATTCTCTCCCTCGCTCCCTTGATTCTTTCCCCCTACGGAGAAATCGGGACATGGTGGGCCTCCTAAAAAGCCAATGAGTTTTTGCTCGTTACGAGAAAGATCGATATATTTTTTTAATTCACTACGAGCTGGATTATCTACATATTTTGTAATATCGGTACAATGATATCCATATCTAGGTTTGTCAATATTCATTTTTTTTCTGGAATATTTATATGTCTCTAAAAATGGCTCGTGATATTCATTTACAAAGACGATTTCATAATCTTGTTCAAAACCCATATCTAGAAATCCTGCACCTGAGAAAAAAGAAAAAATACTAGGCTTGTTATCCACTTTTATGTTTGCTCCACTTCAAATAGTTTACTTATATTTATTATACGACTATTTTCTWTAATTTCCTACCCAACAACGAACATATATTCCCTAGATATTTTATCCAAAGACATTATCATTACACCATTTGTTTAAACTTCAATTAAATCAAAGAAAAAAATAATTAATGGTAATTTTAGTATCACTTTTGTTTACTAATTATTACTTTAATTGACTATTACACCGGGTATAAATGATTTACTATTAATTTTATGGAGGTACAAATAAATGGATGAAAATGATCTTACCAAAAATATCGGACTTCGAATTATGGAGTACAGGAAATTACGTCACCTTAAACGTGACGATCTTGCCGAGAAAGTAGACCTCTCTGTGGCACAAATTCAAAAGATTGAACAAGGAAGAGGATCTACCCGAATAAAAACTTTAATAAAACTAACCACAGCCTTAGAAATATCACCTAGTTTTATTCTTAGCGATATTTCAAAAGTAGATGATAAACTTACTGTCTCATTACTCGATAAATTCCATCATTTATCGGATAGCGGCAAACAAGTTTTAATAACAATAGCTGGAGAGCTATTTAAACTTGAGAACAAATTAGAAGGAGAAAAAAATGAATAAGAGTAATTCTGTCGAGTTGTTTAAAGACGGCAATAAGTTAAAAACGAGAATTAAACCCACCATTGCCATTTCAGAAGTGTTTGAAAACTCATTTCCTACGGGAACATTGAAAGACATCTTAGATAACCTAGAAGAACATGTGCGAAATGTGGTGAGGTTAGAGGGCTGGATCCAACCGAGTAACTCTGCTTTTTCCAATACTCGTGGAAGTTGGTTTGAAATGATAGTTGCAGCCGTAGCATGGAATTACAGAATAGAAAGGGGTATCCCTGAGTATTACATAGTAAAAATGCCAAATGTAAAAGTATTCGAACTTTACAAGATATTTCGCTCTGACACTCAAAAAGCACTAGATTCTTTAGAAGAGTTTCTACAAGGGCATGGTACAACTGTTAGTTTAATAACACCAAACCCAGATTTAATTATTATACAAAATAATGCTTTACCAGTAAGTATTGATTCAAACACACATTTATCTAATTTACGTCTTGAGAATTCCGATAGAGTTAACTCTTTTTATAAAGAAATTAAAGGTAAATGTCCTTGGGAATCAGTTAGAGCTGGTATAGGGTTAACTACATCTCTACGACCTGACAGACGTTTACAACTTGTTCATGAAGGTAATATATTAAAATCTATTTTCGCACATCTTAAAACAAGAAATTGGAATAACAGTATAAATTTCGAATACCATGGAGCTTCTAGCGAAGGCTATTCTAAAGCAGACGAGACTGCTTTTCGCACTGCTGCTACGCATACAATTGCAAATATCAATTCAATTCCGGAGCGTGCTGTAAGTGAACTTCATTCGTTATTAACAATAAATGATATTTGCACGATGTTTGACAAGATTATAAAAAGGACCTCTCCATTGAGCTAGAGATCCCTTTTATAATTAAAATAGCTTACCCATATGAATTAACAAATCAATAAATAGTGTATTTATTTCAAGTAGAACTCTCTGCTTATCTTTTTTCTCAGCTACAGTTGAGTTTTAACAAATTTACTGTTTGTCTTTGTCACGGGTTACTAATTTGGTTATATTATTCCGTACTAGCACCGCCACTGACTCCACATGTACCGTCCACGGAAACATATCCACCGGCGTCACCTCCGCGACGCCGTAACCGCCATCGACCAGCACGCGCAGGTCGCGCGCCAGTGTCGATGCGGAGCACGACACATACACCACGCGCCGCGGCCGCAGCTCGAGGATGGTCGTCAGCAGCGCAGGGTCGCAGCCCTTGCGCGGTGGGTCGACCACGATCACGTCAGGCCGAACGCCCTGACGTGTCCACTCCGGCAGGACGACCTCGGCGGGTCCTGCCTCGAAGTGCACGTTCGTCATGCCGTTTAACTCGGCATTCTTACGTGCATCGGAGATCGCCTCTTCGACGATCTCGACACCGTACACCTGTCCCGCGCGCTGCGCCAGGAACAGGGAAATCGTGCCGATGCCGCAATAGGCATCGACCACAACCTCATCGCCGGTCAACGCGGCGTACTCCAAGGCTTTCCCGTACAAGACTTCCGTCTGGACGGGGTTCACTTGAAAGAAGGATCGCGCGGAAATAGCAAATTTCACTTCGCCGATATAGTCATAGATGACCTCGCTGCCCCACAGGACACGCGTCTCATCCCCAAAAATAACATTGGTCTGTCTCACATTAATGTTATGACAAATGCTCTTCACCGCAGGCAGAGCCTCGCGAATGCCAGCAATCCATTCCTCGACACGAGGAATCTCAACACCATTAGTCACAAGAACAACCATGACCTCACCCGTGCGGAAGCCGACTTTGACGACGACATGGCGCAGCAACCCAGTCCCTGTCTCTTCGCTATAAGCGCGAATGCCTAAGCGCGAGCCGATCTCTTTCACACGCGCAACGACTTCGTCGTTCGCCTCGTGCTGAATCAGACAAGCCTCCATATCAATGATGCGATGGCTGCCCTGCGCATAGAATCCGCCGATGAGGCCGCCCCGCTCTTCCCCAAAAGGAACCTGAGCCTTGTTCCGATATCTCCACGGATCGCTCATCCCCAACGTGGAATGAACGACGATTCCTTGATCTGGATCTCCACCTGGCTCGCCCGCCACCGCCAACTTCCCAATCCGCACCAAATTATCAACAACCTGCTGCCGCTTCACCCGCAGCTGCGCCTCATAACTCAAATGCTGCAGCTGACAGCCGCCGCACTCATCATAAATCACACAGTCGGGAGCAATACGATCCGCACTCTTCTCAATCAGTTCCACCAAAGTAGCGTACCCATACTGCTTTTTCAGATGCCCTACCCTAACCAATGCACGCTCACCTGGCAGCGCCCCAGCGACAAAAAGGGTAAAGCCGTTCACACGGCCCACCCCTTCGCCATCATGGCTGATCCCAATGATCTCAGCCTCGTATTGCTGTCCGATTTGCACAGGCAAGCCTGCCATCCAAGCTGGCACTTCTTTCTTCCCTTTATTCCCTGCCGATCCCCCTGCTCTTTCAGCGGATCCCGACCTGCCAATACCTCTATGTTTACCTGGCGCGGAGCCAGATGTACCTTTTGTTTTCATAATAACCTCACTTCATCTTTTAACCTTCCAAGTGGGAGGGTTGGGCACTTGCACTCGCCTTTTCCCTACTCACCCTCATCATGCCCATTTCCATGCCCCTTCAAATGAAACGGCGTGGTCAAAGCCTCAAGAAATTTCTTTTTATAAATCGACTGGCCCGACTCATCCACAATCACCTGCAAATGGCTCTGCAAATTGGTCATCACGCAAGGCAGTGTCCCGCCAAACTCACCGTCGAGATTCAGCTGGACGTAGTCCGGGGAGTTAATCTCAATATGATTCGTCTGAAAATATATCAGATTCGGATCACTCAAATGCTCGCCTCGCAGCGCCAGTGATACGATACGGATGAATTCTGCCAGATTGCACTTCTTCAAAATAATGACATCGAACAAGCCATCATTAATGTTGGCTTCCGGAGCTAACTTCTCGAAGCCACCTACGGAGTTGGTGTTGCCTACGAGGAAGAGCATGACTTCTTCATGCATCTCACGATCGCCTGCTTTGATATAGAGCTCGATCGGCTTCAGCCTAGGCAGCTTCTCGAGTCCCTTCATATAATAGGCCAACTGGCCGATCATGGTTTTGAGCTTGCTCGGGACTTCATACGTCAGCTCGGTCATCGAGCCGCCCCCAGCGATGTTGATGAAGTAGCGGTTGTTGATTTTGCCTACATCGATCGAGGTTGAATACTGCTGAATGATGAGGTCGCAGGCATACTCCAAGTTCTTGGGGATACCGAGCGCACGCGCAAAATCATTCGTCGTCCCGAGCGGCAAAATGCCGAGCGGCGGTCTGCCTTCTCTTTCGGCCATGCCGTTGACGACTTCGCAAATCGTCCCATCACCGCCTGCTGCGATGATTAAATCGAACCCGCGACTCACAGCCTCGGCCGCTGCGAGTGTGGCATCTCCTTCACCGATGGTCGCGTGAGCGGAGGTCTCGAACCCGCCGCGCTCTAGGCGCTGAAGGATTTCGGGCAATCTTTTCTTCATTTCTTCCCGGCCTGAAGTCGGATTATAGATCAATCGTGCTCGTTTGACCACTCTATGTCATCCCCTGTTCATCGTATGGGAATACGGAGGCAATCTGCCCCTCAATCCATTTGGAAATTTGCGGACTAGGCAACAAGGCCCGTCCATGATACTTATATGCGAACCCTTCCAATCGGGAAGGAATCACTTTCTGTGTAAAATACCCTTCACTCAGAAAAAGCGGTGCTACTATCACCTTATACGTTGGTTTCTCACGAGCCCACCAAGCCATCTTCTCTGCTAGTTGATCCGGCAAAAGCATAGTAATATCCGCCTCGGCGAAGCCGCCTAGCACTTTCACCCGCTCCGCGAGCTGCTCCAAGCCTTGGCGCCACTTCTGGTGGAAKCCCTCTTCCTTACTCCCGTGCCCCACCAATAGCAGAATCTCTTCCTGGGGCGACTCGGAAAGCTCTGCGATTTTGCCATAAAGAATAGCTGCAATATCGGGATGATCATCAATCGGCGACGTGAAGTGAATTCGCGCGCGTATGTCTAAGAGCTCCATGTCGGTTTCGAGCACGGGCTCAGGAATGACTCCTAAAGCGTAACTAATCTCATCTATATGTGTACTCCCAGAGGACACGAATAGCGGAACGACGATAATATCGGTCACGCCCTGCGCCTCTAGACTATAAATCCCATCTTGTATCAATTTACCCTCGACGAGCTCCAAATATGACGCATAAATGGGCATACCATCAGGCATTCGCACCGCATTCACGGCATCTTCCACCAGTTGAACCCAACCCTCATCACGGGATCCATGGCTAATGACCAGCACACCATACAACCTCATTCTAACTTCCCCCACCCGTACAAACTAAGCCTATCTTCCTATGCTAACGAAAGTGGTCACCTATGTCAATTTGAAGCTGCTCACTATTGTAATACTTACTAACAAAAGAAATAGACCTCCCTTGAGCTTCGCGGCTTTGGAGGTCTATTATCATTCAACTGCGGCCGATCACCACTGAGGTAATCTATGGTATGGGAGAGGTGTTAGCGCACCTTGCAAGCCCACAATTATTTAACGATTTAAACGATCCAACGTCAGTACATAACCGTCGTTCCCGTAATTCAGGCACCTTTTGACCCGCGAAATAGTTGCTGTAGAAGCCCCTGTTTCCGCTTCGATCTGGTTATACGTACACCCTTTGCGCAGCATACGAGCCACTTCAAGGCGCTGCGACAGTGACTGAATCTCATTCACCGTACACAAGTCATCAAAAAAGACGTAACACTCTTCAATATCCTTCAACGTTAGTACAGCTTCGAAAAGCTGGTCTATGGCTTTATCATTTAATTTTTTTAATTGCATCTGCTGTCAACTCCCGGTCAAAAAGCATGTTGGCTTCATGGTTCTCTAAGCTCCTGTGTATCATTCGACACGTCCTAAGCAATTCCTTCCTTTAGGATTGCAGAACGTTAAAATTTCTATGCGTTAATTGGCTAAAAAGCAACAAATCCCCATGACCCGTGACATTCGTCCATACCAAAGGTAGGCAAGTGACATATCMTGTAGGAGACAAATCTGATAAAAAGGATCGTGAATCCCAGTGAGCAACCCAAGACAACAAATTATTGGTAATGGCGGAAATCGTCCTGAAGTGGAAACAAGGAGCTTAACCCTTCCAGGTGAAGGCTTCGGTCAATACCCAGGCTTAGGCAGTGGCAATCCCTTCGGTGGTGGCGGCTTTGAAGGCGGAGGTGGCTTCTTCGGCGGCCCTCCAGCAGGTGGTAATGCTGGTGGTGGATTTTTTGGCGGCGGTGGCGGCGGTAATGCAGGCGGTGGTTTATTTGGCGGTGGCGGAGGCAATACCGGTGGTGGCGGTGGCGGCGGTAACTTCCTGAGCAATCTCCTTGGCGGTGGCGGTGGTTCCGCTGGAGGTTCTTCAAACCCATTAAGCGGCTTAAATATTAAACAAATCTCCGGCTTCGTTGAGCGGATGGGTGGTATTGACGGCATCATCGGCACGATGGGCAAGGTTCAGAAGTTCATGTCGACATTTCAGCAAATGGCACCGATGGTGAAAACACTCCTTGGCTCTATCGGCAAAGGCAAGGTTGCATCTGACGAGGTAACGGAAGTCTTCCGTCCGAAACGCAAACGCCGTAAGAAATCCGGCACGGGTAAAAGACGCAAAGGCCGCTCCACATCTGGCACGGCTAAGCGCAAGCGCAGATAGTCTCATCTACTCCCACTCATTCGTAAAAGGCTCCCCGTCTTCATAGACGGAGGAGCCTCTTTACTTGTTGCTATTTTTTCAATGATCGTAAGATGATGGCTGAAGCTTCCGCACGCGTTGATATCCCTTGCGGTTTCAAGGTGCCGTCTTGGTAACCATTCAATAACTCTTTCGAAGTCAAGACCGCTACTGCCGCCTGTGCCCATTCCGAAATAGATGCGTTGTCGGTGAATTCCATGCCTTCTGCGCCTTTATCATTCATATGTGCTGCCCGTACAATTATGACAGCCATTTGCTCGCGGGTAATCGTATCATCCGGACCGAATGTCGTATCTGTGTATCCTGAGATGATCCCATTGGCTGCCGCTGTAGCAATCGCATTCTTAGCCCAATGGTTCGTAGTATCATTGAATGTTCTTCCGCCCTGATCGCTGAGCTTCAAGAATTTGACCACGATAGAGACGAATTCTGCTCTTGTAATGCGACCTTCGGGTTTAAAAGTTCCATCCGGATAGCCATTGATCGCTCCCTGTCCAATCAATTCACGAATGTTAGCCTCTGCCCAATGTCCCTTAATATCAGCCAGATTGGCTCCATCTGATCCAGGATTTCCAGTTACAGGCTTATCTTTCGGTGTAGCCATGACAGCAAATTTCGTGAAGTGAGTAACGGATCCCGTCACAGTCCCCTTCACCTTATCCACCACAATGTTCTCTAGTTGCACCCACTTGCGCGTTGTTTCATTAAACCAGTATAGACTAACTGCTGATTGATCTAGATCTACTTTGGTTATGTCAAAAGGTAAGGTAATTTGGATCGCTTTGCTGAACTCACCAGCTGTATCTTTCTTGATCTCATACACATCACTGACTAGCTTGGATGCTGGTTCAATCGGTAGAGATGATGCTTCTGGCAGTTTATTCACAGTTACTTTGATAGCACTCGTTACAGCGCCATTTGGAATAACAAGTTGCACGCCACCCAAGGTCGCTGTTCCGCCATTCGTTGGAATGGTCGTTTCCGTGTTATTCGCTGGATCACCTGTACCTCCACTGCCTCCATTACCGCTATCACCAGAATCGGTGTCTCCCGGTAGAGTCGTGAATTTCCAGATATCCGACTGCGCCCTGCCTCCGAACATATCTTCGGCAACTGCATACCATTGGTAACCTGTATTCCGTGCAAGGCCGCGCCAAACGACAGATGCTTGTTGTCCGCTCAACACATTCTCAACGCTTCCAATCTTCTTATCTGTATACACGTTGACTCCAATATAGTCGGTAGCCACTCGTTTCGTTACTGGCTGCAGATTCAAGTCAATGGTGAACTCATCTTTACCAGGATGTTCGGTCGGATCATAGAAATTGTAATCATCTAGATACGGTGAATAAGTCTTCATGTTGATTTTGCCATGTGCCATATCGAACTGCATCAGTCTGATATAACCCAGTCCACCTTCAGGAGCGCCTTGGTAGTCCGCTAGCATTTGATAGACTTTGCGGTCTGGTTGGTTGTCCCCATCGTCATCAATGGCATCAATTTTCAATTGCGCATCATGATAGTGGCCGGAAAGAGCAGCGATAACGTTCTTATTCGGTTTGATGACACGTTCGAACACTTTCTCCGCCATCGGCGCGCGGTTATTGGAAACGAGCATGAATTCATGGAAGTTCAAGATCGCCTTCCGATTCGGGAATTCTTTTAAAACCCCATTAATCCAATCAATCTCTTTATCCCCATAGCCCCAACCCATATAAATAATGATAAAATCATTACCGTTCGAGGAAACGAGGTCATAATGTCCCCGATTGTTATCATAGGATTCGCCGTACGTTGGCTGATTCTTGAATCGATCTTCCCCAAACCACTTCGCATAGTAGCTATAATCGTTGTCTTGATGACCTACGTCATGGTTACCCGCCAGTACCCCATAAGGAATGTTGGCATCTTCCAAGACTTTCATGTCTTTATCCGCTTCGATCCATTGGTACTCTTGATCCGCGTTATCAACGATGTCACCGGTGTGGATGACATACTTAATCTTATTATCTTCTTTGTGATCCGCGATCCACTTGACGATTTGTTGATAGATGTGCGGGTAGCTTTTGGAATAATACTGCGTATCGGACATCCATACAAAGGAGAAATCGTAGTCAGATGTCTCTACCGGCTGATTATTTTGAACGACGGCTATCTGATCCTGTACCATCACCTGAATCTTGCCTTTATTTGCATAATCACCAGCTGTAACCACAGCCTTCAACTCAAAATCCTCCGTACCGGCGATAACCGTCTTCAGTGGACTCCAAGATTGCCCGCTTGGACTCCAGGCATACAAGGTCACTTTACGACCTTCGAGCGATTTCCCTTTCCAGTTAATTTCCACTTTGTCCGAACTTTTGATAGTTGGATCTAGTGAAACTTCAAACCGTTGGTAAGGGAATTTCTCATCGGAATCATCAATTAGATAATTCCCATCGAGCTTACTCACTTTCTCATAATCTTCTTGGGTAAAAGCAGTCTCTCCATCAGGCTTCTCCTGTTTCGGAGGCTCCGTATCAGAAGCATTGCGGTATCCCTTGAACTGGCCTGGAGTACTGGCGTCGTACTTAAATCCCCCGTAGAAGGATACGTTCAAGTCGTCATTCATCGGATCGGAGACTTTCACGGTTAGTGTCGTATCGCTATTCAAGCCCGCCGCACCTTGCGTTGGCGCAACTAGCGCAGGTGTATCCGGAATTTCATTTGGCACCTCGAAGTTAATCGTCTGAGTCGAGACATTTCCGACTTTATCCGTCGCTTTCAGGCTGAATACATGCTTGCCGCCTTGAAGCTGTGCAGATGACGTTGCAAGCGGCAACGTGATCGGTTGCTCGTCAAGCGTTGCCTCAACCTTGTCCACACCAGCAAGTAGGTCGGTTACTTCTGCATCCAGCGTGAAGGGACCTCGGTACATTTTGCCCTCTTCGATAGACGGTTGAATGCTTGGAGCGGAGTTATCCACGATGACATGCGAGGTAACGGTACCTGCACTCGTATTGCTGACTGTGATCTGATGGTCACCATCATTCATCGTTGGTGTGTTCCAGACATAAGCCTTAGAAGCCAGCAGTCCTGCTGGAATAACGAAATCGAAATCCACAACCGGAGGTTTCCCGGACGAATCTCCCATTTTAATCACTTTGGCCGGATTGTTATATTTGGGATCATAAATAACGGTACCATCGTCAAAAACGAGACGTACATTCTTCACATCGAAATTATCTTTATTCTCCAACGGATTCTCGTCGAAAGGCGAAGCTTTCGAACCCGCTCTAATGGCGAATAGATTGCTGCCTTCCTTCAAACGGTCTGCTTGAATCGGCGTCGACAACGTTGTGTAGCTATTCACTGTATCTTGAAACGTATAGAGAATATCTTGCCCCTGGGTAACGGCATTTTTGAAATAGTAATTCACGCCTGTCACTTCAAAAGCAAAGTACGCATTATGCTCAACCGCATGAAAGGTAGAAGCTGTTAGCTCGTTCCCATCGATGGCAAGCTTCAGGTCATCTGCGCTAAGTCCTTCACCTGTCCCTTTAATCACTTTGGACCCGGCAACAATGTCACCGTCCTTGAAATTGAGGCGCAGAGCCGAGTGATCTGAACCACCATTTATGGCAATCCGCTTGGTGGCTGTTGTCGTCTCATTTTGACCATCGGAAGAAACAAAGTAGTAATCTACATACGCATTACCAATGAGTTCTGGCGAGAAAATGGTGTAATGGTATAACGTATCCGCGAAACTCTCTTTCAAAAACTTTCTGTTAAACGTGGACTGCTTCTCAGTCTTATAGTAGAGTGCTGCCGTTTTTACCGCTGTTTCATCTTTGACATCACTGATCATTTCGAGATCGTTCGATTGTGCAATGCTGGTCACTTTGGTCAAATCGGTTATGACAGGCTTGATGGTATCTGGTGTCACAATGATCGTGTGATCAGGTGCTTGAGCTGGCTCCACAATTCCCGGCGTTGCCGCCACTAGACCGGCACTGTATTTAACCATCGTCTTACCGCCGTCTTGTGGATACTTATATAGGATCCCTTTATTCGCCTTGGCATCACCAGTTACGTAATAAGCGGATGACACTTCGATGCCTGTGTTTGTAGCAACGAGAATCCCTCTATTGGATCCATTAGCCATACCATCATTGTGAATACGGACCATATTGGTGCCTTCAACCACATGGGAATTGTAGTTCGCATTGAAGTCAGCCTCGGTCGCATTCTCGTTCCCCGCATTGATAACCCAGAAGACGAGCGTTCCCTTAGACGGGATGACCATGTCTTCCTTGTCAGCAGGCCAAATAACATCCGCATCTGGTCCCGTATCGGTATAACGATAGATCAATTGATAGTCTTTGAAATTAATCGGTTGATCCGAATTGTTGTACACCTCAATAAACTCATAACCATCCGGTGTGCCTATATTCGTAGAATCAGGTACAACCTCCGTTACAAGAAGTGGTGGTACCTTCGTATAGTCAAAATGATCGAGTGCCACATCAACACGGTAAACGTCCGATCTCACCGTATTAAAACCATCGTCCGCCTGCACATAATAAGTCAGTTGGCTCTCGGTTAGCTTGGCCTTCGGAATAGCAGCTTGATACTGGTTACTGCCTGTTACGGTCATCGGGACCGAATCATAGGTCGTCTGTGCCCCCATTTGATAATACACCGCTGCGGATACCGTTTCGTTCTGCTCTGTGTTGGCAATTTGCGCTTGCAGGAGGAGATCGTTCTTCTGATCTGCTTGCGTAACTGGTGTATGGCTGACGACCGGAGGCTCCGAGAAGTTCAGCGGTACGGGAGGAACTTGTGCGGGATCGACAATCCCTGGCGTTGCAGCATTTTCCCCGACAGAATACATCGTCATATTCTTCGTACTGTCTGACGGATAGCGATATAGGATACCTTTATCCGGTTTCGAAACCCCGTTTACGGCGCTAGTTTGGTAGCTTGCGATCGAGATATCACTGCCAGATTTCTCTTGAATGACGAGGGCTCTTGGACTCGTATTTGCCATGCCTCCACCGCCATCCACACGGAAAAGGTTCACATATTCTTGCAGATTCGTATTGAAGTTCGTATTGAAATCGGCTACCGTTTTAGCTCCATTTTGCGCATTCGTTACCCATAAGGTAATCGTGGATTGCGCAGGAATTTTCATCGTGGCATAGGGGGTTGTATCATGCATGCCTGGCCAAACGGTATCCACACCTGCATTGCGATAGACCAAGTTATAATCTTTAAATTCAATCTCCTTGTTCGTATTGTTATACACCTCTATAAACTCATAAGCATCCGCGCCGCCCACATTAGCGGTATCTGGAACAAGCTCCGTTATCAATAGCTTCGGTACTTTCGAATAATCTACAGCGTTAACCTGTACGTCATTGCCAACGGCACTAGCCATAGGTGTCAGCATGCTGAACATCATGCCAGCTACGGTGACCCCTGAAATCAATTGTTTTAAACTCTTTTTAACCAACATGGTAACGCCCTCTCATTATAAAATGGTGCAAATTTTCTACTGCTATCTATTGAGTAAGAATGCGCTCTATGAACCAGTACAACCCGAACACGCCAACGATGCCCGAGGCATATAAGTTCCAATTGATCTTCAGCGGTACGCGGCGTATCAATACGAGTAGCGGAATCAGAACGCCAACCACGACAAGCTGTCCAATCTCCACACCTAAATTGAAAGAGAATAAGGGCAGCGCCATATGTCCAGACAGCGTCCCTCTTAGCACCTCGGCGAACCCAAAGCCGTGCACCAGTCCAAACAACATCGTGACGACGACTCTGGCACTCTCTTTCCTCTTCCAT
Source organism: Paenibacillus sp. 01T442 (assembly GCF_056398345.1). NCBI lineage: Bacteria > Bacillati > Bacillota > Bacilli > Caryophanales > Paenibacillaceae > Paenibacillus > Paenibacillus sp. 01T442. The sequence goes on along the minus strand of NZ_JBFTPF010000030.1, from coordinate 4,077 downwards.
ATATTTTCAGCAGCAACATAGAGAATACTAAGCGCGATTAAAGGTTCAACGATGCTAGGTGAGAGATACGCGACTTGTAAGGAAGACAAAACAAGGGTTATGCAGTGTCCCACTGTGAATGCCGTTATCAGCTTAACTATTTTCCAAACTCTTTGTTCGGCTGCAAGCAATAGTCCAAATAGAAACAGCATGTGATCCAGCCCTGACCAGATATGTTTCATCCCCATGAGAATATAGGTCTGAAGTGTGCTTTGCCAAGATCCAGTAGGAGTGGAAGACGTATCGTCTGCTGGCTTTGCTGCTGTTGTTGATTGGGTCGGATTCCCCGCTACCGCTCCTGGCCCTTGAATCTGTACAATATAATTCTGACTGCCAAGGACCTGCTCAATGGTCTGCCCGCCGACCTGAATGGTCGCATAATTGCTATGATTCGGATCAACCCCGCTGTACCAGAAGAAATTGTACTGCATGAGATATCGTTTCACGGGGGACGCAAATGTATAGTGGATATCGATGCCGATCATATCCATACTGGCCCGCTTCTCATGTTTGGCACTAACAATGACACCTGTGCCAACCTTGCCATCGCCGGTAACGATGATCCCATCATCGACCAGCTTGCCGATGGCTTCCAAGGAACTGGCCAATTGCTTATCACTGATCTTGTCGCCCCCATCTGCTTTGTCGGGGAAGATTTGTAGAAGATCATGTTCCAATAGAGATAGATGATACGCCATCGTATTTGAACCTATTTGGATATCGGAATAACCACTCGAAGAGAAATGAGCCCCAACTGAGCTTGCTGCGGTCAGGGATACGATAACTAGTAAAGCTAACGCGACGATGCTTTTTCTAATGTTCAACACATGCCTATTCCCCTCATCATTCATTTGCACATACGCATTTTGAAATTTGGCTGACGTCTCCTTTCCTTCGACTTCGTTGATACATGCCCATCATATCCAGCCCTCCACGCCTTGCCTATACACATGATTTGCGTTCCTGAGCGATTGTTACGATTCTTCTTTTAAGCTTTTATAAAGCGGGAAATAGCATAAAAGCGCCCAACTTCCAATAAAAAGCCCATACCCTTCACTTCAGATTTCATCTACAATTGAGGTATATAACTCGCCGGAAGCATGGCAGCGGAGCAATCAGAAGGAGCCTGCGACTTATGAAACTTTTCTCCAATCAGAGATCCCTATTTCGAAACATCCTAGCCAGCTTTATGATCTTGATTCTCATCTTCTGTTCCTTTAATCTCTTGATTTTCTGGCTCGTCAAAAACCACCTCCGCAGCGAGATGATGGCACAGCATCGTCTAACTCTGCAGAAAGTGGCGGAGCGCTATCAATTTCAATTGGATAAAGTGCGAGAAGCTTTGTATAAGCAATTTACCGATAAGAGTGTCATTACACTTAACAATCAAGTGATTTTAAAGAAGGATCCGGAGTCACTTTCTACCCGTCCTATTGTGCTGAACATGCAAAGCATCGCGAGCGATTCGGAACTGTATGTGGACAATTTGATCCTGATGTTCCGATCTACGAATCTGACTCTGAGTAAACTAGGTCCTGGAACGACGGTCGATTTGTTCAGCAGCATCTACCAAAGCACACAATATCCGTTCTCTTACTGGCAATCGCAATTTGATCGCAGTGACAATTACGTGCTTCATCCGGCGACTTTATTCGGCAGCCCCTCACCATCAGGAGAATCAACAGGAAGAATGTTAATTCCTTATTCCATTAAGCCTGCACTGGCTGACAATATGATGATTGCGATGATCGACGGCAACCGCTTGCGTGACGCAGTTCTGAAGGAAAATCCCGATCTGAATATCACGATACTAGGACCGAATCAAACGGTCATCTATGAGACAAATAAGGATTCCCGCCAGCTTCGAGAGCCGGTTGAGATTGACTATCAAGATGAAGATGGTTTGCGTTACGTCATGAAGATGACGAGTCCTGAATTTTCATCTAGAATCCTTCGTTTGGACAATCTCATGATGATTCTGTTAGGCGTCTCTATTGCCATCGCCTTCCTCGTCTCTTTATTTTTCAGCAAACGACTCCATAAACCGGTCCGACAACTGATCCAAGAAAAAGGCGAGATTCAGCAGGAGCTGCAGGATCAACAATCGGAGTTAATCAACTATCATTTCATGAATAAGCTGAAAAATATCCATCCTGATCCMGATGATTGGCAGCATATTCAAGGCACCGAGGGGACCTACACCATCGTGCTGTACGAGCTTCGGTTCCGCTCACCCGCTTTCATTGATGTCCCGATGAGCAGAGAACACATTTCGCAAACGATTGGCGAGCATATCAAACGAATGACCTATCAGTGGTTTCCTGATTCCCATACGCTGCAAATGGAACACCATCAGTTTCTAACGGTGTTCCCTGGCAATGAGCGGGAGCGTATCCTGCTTATGGTCAAAGAGTTGAAACTGGTTCTAGACGATGACCTTCGCTACTGTCTGGTGACGGCCGCCATCAGCTCGGCGTTCGAGCATTCTCTGCAGTTCGGTCATGCCTACCGACAGGTGAATGAATTAGCTGCGCATGCCCGCTTACTGGAAGAAACGCAAATTGTCGTTGAATATCGTTCAGATCGGTCTACGTACTTCCTTACTCTCACACAGGAGCAAGAACTGACCGCAGCGCTCAAATCAGGCAAAGAGCAGGAAACGCTAGACCTCTTCCTTCCTTGGCTGGACGAGCTTGACCTGAAGGAAGCGTCTGTGAATATGTTTAAGCATATGGTGCTTGCTGTAACCGATAAGGCCAAAATGGTGCTCGACCATTACAAAGTTCAAGCTGACGATACGTTGCAGCTGCGGTCCATCCTGCTTCAATTAGAGGAATGCTGTACGTTGGACGAGTATAAACAAAGCTTCGCCTCTTATTTCCATATCGTCACGCAGCTCATCCGTGAGAAGAAAGAAACGAATGATCCCATCATTGATTATGTGCTTAACGTCATTAAGGATCAGTATGCTGAGGATCTTTCACTTGATGTTCTCGCTGATCAACTAACGCTGAGCAGTTCCTACCTCTCTACGTATATCAAAGAGAAAACTGGAGCCAACTTCATGGAACATTTGCATGATCGCCGCGTGGGTTACGCGCAAGAGCTGCTGGTCCATACCGACTCCAACATTCAAGACATTGGCATCCAAGTCGGCTACCGCAACATCTCTTCCTTTAATCGCATGTTCAAAAACCGCACAGGCTCTTCCCCCGGCGAGTACCGTAGAACACATCTGCTGGATAAAAGAGCATGAGAAAGAACCTGAGGCAGAGCCTCAGGTTCTTTTGTGTTGCGTACATTTGTGCGCTAGCATCCGATGGACGACGGAGGTACCCCACTTGCGCACAATATTTGTGCGCTAGCGTCCGTCGGACGACGGAGGTACTTCCCTTGCGCACAATATTTGTGCGCTAGCGTCCGTCGGACGACGGAGGTACCCCCTTGCGCACAATATTTGTGCGCTAGCGTCCGACGGACGACGGAGGTACCCCACTTGCGCACAATATTTGTGTGCTAGCGTCCGTCCGACGGCGGAGGTACTTCCCTAGCGCACAATATTTGTGTGCTAGCGTCCGATGGACGACGGAGGTACTTCCCTTGCGCACAATATTTGTGCGCTAGCGTCCGTCGGACGACGGAAGTACTTCCCTTGCGCACAATATTTGTGCGCTAGCTTCCGACGGACGACGGAGGTACTTCCCTTGCGCACAATATTTGTGCGCTAGCGTCCGACGGACGACGGAGGTACTTCCCTTGCGCACAATATTTGTGCGCTAGCGTCCGTCCGACGACGGAGGTACTTCCCTTGCGCACAATATTTGTGCGCTAGCGTCCGTCCGACGGCGGAGGTACTTCCCTTGCGCACAATATTTGTGCGCTAGCGTCCGACGGACGACGGAGGCACTTCCCTTGCGCACAATATTTGTGCGCTAGCGTCCGACGGACGACGGAGGTACTTCCCTTGCGCACAATATTTGTGCGCTAGCGTCCGACGGACGACGGAGGTACTTCCCTTGCGCACAATATTTGTGCGCT
>NZ_JBFTPF010000029.1:0-77681 GCF_056398345.1 Paenibacillus sp. 01T442 | reverse complement strand
TAACTTAGTTCCGCTAAGAGCCTCTTGGGCTACTTTGATGCGTTGCTCATCATAAAGGATATTGCTTTTCATACATTTCATTCCCCCTCACCGATATTGTACCTTATTGCATATTGATGACTCCAATCCAATTAGGGGGCTTCAGAGATCTCGCTCATTTTAGCTGTACTTTTTCCATCTATTCGCTAAATCTCAGGTGATACGGCGATTTTAGCTGTATGTTTTACATTTATTTGAAAGCTAGCTACTTAAATGAGCACACAGCACACTACTTCTACTCGTCCAACCCCACTCTACTCACAACCAGCATTATGGTGGCGCCCCACTAATCTGGGGTAAGCTTCGCTTAACCCACAGCCTCACATAAATCTTAAAAAGCTTCTACCCCCACGCCATCGTGGGGGTAGAAGCTTTTTCCTTGCCTGTTGGATGCTCTTATCCTTGAGCCCACTTCGTTAATTCTCTTGCCAAGCAAACCGATACCCAATCCCTGGCTCCGTCAATATATATTGAGGTCTCGCAGGATCTGTTTCGATCTTCTTTCTCAAATGTCCTACATATACGCGTAGGTATTGGCTGTCAGATTCATATTGCTGACCACCCCACACTTGCTTAAGCAGCTGCTTATGTGTCATGACACGTCCAGCGTTAACCCCAAGCACCTTGAGCAAGTCATACTCGGTTGGCGTTAGCTTCAGCTTCTCACCATGCAGCTCTACGCTGCGCTTGGCCAAATCAATGACAAGCTGGCCGAGCTTCAGCACAGGCTCATCCGGCGCTTTGGCGATATGCCGAAGAGCCACACGCATGCGTGCCATGAATTCGCCCATGCCGAATGGCTTCGTCACATAATCGTCTGCGCCGCGATCTAAGGCAGCGACCTTGTCTGGCTCTTGATCCTGCGCCGTTAAAATAATGATGGGCACATTCGACCACTCACGAATGCCGTCCAGCACCTCCATGCCGGTCAGATCCGGCAGGCCCAAATCTAGCACGATGAGATCCGGACGGAACATCGCCGCCTGCAGCAAACCATCCCGACCTGTTGCAGCTTCTGCCGTTTCGAACCCGTGTGCGGTCAAAGTGACCCGCAATAACTTCCGTATTTGTGCCTCATCATCAATGACTAAAATTTTCGCCCCTGTGGCTGTCATGTTTCATTCCGTCCCTCTTAGCGAACTGTGATACAAGCGATTACGGTGATAAAGGTAATTTTAGTTGGATAACAGTGCCTTGACTGCCGTCCCCCCTCGCACCAGCGCTTATCAAACCACCATGCGCTTCCACGATGCTCTTACAGATAGCGAGTCCAAGCCCTGTACCAGGAATATGTTTGGTACGACTACCCCGATAGAATTTCTCGAATATCCGTTCCCTATCAGATGGGAGAATGCCCGCTCCTTCATCTGTAATTGTCAGGCGCAACCAATCGCCATCCTTTTCAGCTTTAAGACGGATTTCGCTGCCTTCAGGCGAATACTTAATGGCATTGCTGATCACATTGATCAGTACTTGTTCCATAAGAACTTCATCCAGTGGAACGGATGGCAGATCCGGATCCAGAACGACACTAACGACTCTATCCTGCAGCGCATCCTTCAACTGTGTTAAGGCAACACCGACAACATCCTCGATCCCGCACCACATTTTATTTAAGCGTAACATTCCGCTTTCAATCCGAACCATACCGAGCAAATTCCCCACAAGTCGATTCATGCGAGTAGCTCCCTCGCGCGTCGTTAACAATAACTCTCGCCGATCTTCTGGGCCAAAGACGTCCTCCCCCTCGAGTAATCCCGTGACAGAGCCAATAATTGTAGCCAGCGGTGTGCGCAATTCATGGGAGAGTGAATCCAGCAAGGCCGTACGCAGCTTCTCCGACTCGGCAGTCAATTGTGCCACTTTGGCCTTATCCGCAAGCTTAACCCGGGATATTGCAACGGCCACAAGATCCGAGAGCGCTTCAATGATCCGAATAAGCTCTGGCATATCGGACATTAATCGATCGCCAACTTGTACAGCAAGCACACCATGTACCTGCTGGTCTGTCGCTAAGGGGACATGCAGATCCGATGATTCACTTAATGTGCGAGTCCCTCGACCCGCAATCGTATTGTTGCTACTCACCCATCCGGCGATAGATAGGTGGGCTTCCTCGTCCGCCCATTCTCCACTATCCTTCGAAAAAGCTTCTACCTGCTGTTCACCTTCTGGGTTTGGCAAAATGATCGCAGCCTTCGCATTAAGCGTATCAGAAACATGTTGAACAATCTGCTCCAGCAAAATGTCTAAGTCTGAAATGGCTGTAATCTTGCGACTTAACGCATACAAGGCAGCGGTATTCGCCTCTTTCTGCTGCGCTTGTTGGAATTGCTTTCTAAGCTTTGAAGCAAGGCTTGACGTAAGACCAGCCACACACAAGAACACAACAAAGGTTAGGACATAACGTAAATCAGCAACGGTTAGACTGAGAGTTGGTGGAACAAATAAGAAATCAAAAGCTAACACCCCTAGTCCCGCAGCAAAGAAAGAGGGCCCTCTTCCCCATCGAACAGCACTAAACAAAACCGGAAATAAATAGAGAAGCGAGATATTGACGAGATCAAAGAAAAATTTAAAACCTTGTAAAAATATCGTCAACAAGACGATAAAAAGTGCAGTTACACCATACGATTGCCAGTTTGCATGTTCTTTTTTTTGAGTTTCCATATGGTTTATTTTACCCTATTTCGCGGAGTTTGCCACGAGTCATAACCAGCAACAATAAGCACATCCATTGTGCTTGCATGCGGTATAAGCTTTTTGACGATAGTGTCTTTCCAAACGATGATTTGCGTAGCTCCGGCATTCTTTGCTTTTGCTGCAAAATCGCGTGGAATTTGGTTACGATTCACTACCTCTTGATACGAAAATTCGCCTCCCAAGCGAATGGTTAGCTTCTCTAGCGTCTCTAACTTTGTCTTCCACTCGTCATTCGTATGCCGAGCCACAATAAAGCTTACATGCCATACTGCTTTAAGCCGATGCGCAATGCGAAACCCTCTCCGAATTAAACGATCGGCCTGCGAAATTTCTGTCACACAGACGTAAATGACTTCTTTCCGCCGCCACGGACCACGTAGGGAGCTCTTACGCTCCATGGATTCCAATCGTTCATCAACATCATCCGCGATTTCACGCAGCGCTAATTCACGTAAGGCGATGAGATTCCCTGTTTTAAAAAAATTGTTCAGCGCCTGATCCACTTTGACCATCGCATAAATCTTGCCGTCTCTCATACGAAGCTGAAGCGCTTCTGGGGCAACATCAATTAACTGTACTTCATCTGCAGCACGTAAAATACTATCTGGTACCGTTTCCCGCACGCGAATACCCGTAATATGCTCAACAGCATCATTCAGACTTTCCAAATGCTGAACGTTGACAGTCGAGATAACCGAAATGCCCGCTTCTAGAATCTCCAGCACATCTTCATAGCGTTTCTTATTCTTACTTCCTGGTACATTGGAATGCGCAAGTTCATCAACCAGAACCACCTCAGGTCGCAGACGAATGATCGCTTCTGTATCCATCTCCATCAAGTTAATACCTTGATATTGGTTTACAGCTCGCGACACAATGTCAAGATCACCCACTTGCTGGGTCGTCTCTATTCTTCCATGGGTTTCAAGCAAACCTATCTTCACATCGATCCCCTTTTTGAGCAGATCATTACCTTCCCGGAGCATCGTGTACGTTTTACCGACACCAGGCGCAGCGCCAATATAAACCTTGAATCTGCCGCGTTTGATTTTTTCAATTTTCGCTTCCACTTCCTGCTTGCTCAGACGTCTAAATTTGTAAGGCTCCTTGGGTGTGTGAATATGAGCAGGCAGAATACGCTCTCCCTCCTGAGAAGCTCGATCGGCTACCAGAAATACATCGATATTTTTGGTTCTTTTTAACACGCCATTGATAACCGAGCCTTGCAGAAAAGTTTGCCATTTCGTTTGTTTGGAATGCCCTAATATAATACGTGTAACATGATTGGCATTCGCATAGTCAACTAAAATCTGAGGGATGCAGCGGCGAAAAGAAATCGGGAGCTCTTCAAATTCCCCGTCTACTTTCTCTACAAGCTTCATAATTGACCTTCGAAATGCAGCCGCTTCTTTGGTAAGCGTTTTGCCCTTTTTACGCAGCGTGACGACATGCAGATCGCCATTCAATCGCTTCGCGATTTGTTGACCTCGGCGTACATAAATGGATCCATTCCAGTGATATTGCGTTGTAACCAGAATACGTTCGGTTGCTCCTGACGGCCCCTGAAACCCCATTTGTTCACGATGTGCTTCCAAAGAATCGTTCACATCCTCCGCAACAAGGCGAAGTGCCAACTCTCGCAATACACCTAAATTACCGCGTTTATATAAGGCCGCATCTCTGTTCCCCTTTAAATGCCCCTCACCTAGCCGAGTTAAAATCGTTTCCGGCGTTGCATCAATGAGTCTCACCTCATCAGCCAGCTCTAATGTATCAGAGGGGACGCAGTGGCCAACTTCAATGCCAGTCAGTTTATGAGCAACCTCCATAGCCCCTTCCAACTCATAGACATTCACCGTACTGATCACGCTAATATCGTGCGAGAGTAAATATTTAATATCTTCTAGTCTAGTTGGAAATTGCGCGCCATCTCGGTTGTGATGAGCAAGACCATCAACGAGAACGACTTCAGGATTTCTTTCGAGTAGGGCTTCCAAATTCAGATCCTTTTGTTCCACGCCGTCTTTCATCCAATGAATGCTGGGTACCCGCTCCAGATCCCCTAATTGTTCCACAGTTTCCGGTCGTTGGAGTGTCGATACCGCACATATCACCACATCGATCCCTTGCCCCTTGAGATTATGTCCTTCTCGCAGCATATGATAGGTTTTACCAGATCCGCTGACTGCCCCGATATAAATTTTAAAGCTGCCACGGTGCAGTTTGGAGATGGATAATAGGATCTCTTCTGGTGTTTTTCTTTTGAAACCGTCCATACTTGCAACCTCCTCCTCTCCCTCTAAAATGTGCAGAAACCACTCTCAACAAACGAGAGTGGTTGCCTGCTCGATAAAGAATTTCTCACAATTTCACTTGTTTGAGCAGTTCCATATTCAATTCAGTCACATTGACTCTAGGTTCACCGAAAATGCCTAGCTGTCTCTTTTTTGACATGAGGTCAATTAAATCATTGAGCACGTTTGCGGTGATCCCCGTTTCCTTACTAATTCTTGGTACCTGGGCTTTCGCTCCCTCTGGAGACAAGTCTGGATCGAATCCGGAACCAGAAACTGTGACGAGATCAGCCGGGATATCCGTTAGTTTCGGATTTTCTAACTTCCAGGCTGCAATTTTTGCTGCCATCGTCGCTGCATAATCGCTGGAAGCTACCACTGTATTGGAGCCAGATGATGCTGTAGGATCATACTTGGCTGCAGAAGCTCTTGGATGAAATAGCTTCGGGGACTCGAACGATTGCGCTAGTAATTCAGATCCAATCACGACACCTTCTGATTCTATGAGACTGCCGTTTGCTTGTTTGGGAAATAAAACTTGAGCCACTCCTGTCGTAGCAAGCGGATAAATGAGTCCACAGACGATCATGAACAATAACGACACACGAACAGCTATCATAACCGATTTCATAACGCGATCTCCTCGTTTCTCTTTCTCTCTATACAATGTTTAAGCCGTGAAGCACCATATCAATGATTTTAATCCCGATAAATGGCACAACCACACCACCGATACCATAGATCAAAATATTGCGAGACAACAGTCTATCTGCTGACATTGCTCGGTATTTCACACCCTTCATTGCAATGGGAATCAGCAGCGGAATGATGATGGCATTGAAAATTAAGGCGGATAAAATAGCCGATTCTGGCGACGCCAGATTCATAATATTCAAGGCCTGCAGCTGCGGCATAGCAAGAATGAACATCGCAGGAATGATCGCAAAGTATTTGGCAATGTCGTTGGCGATCGAGAACGTCGTCAAAGCTCCGCGAGTGATTAACAGCTGTTTACCAATGGAGATGACAGATAGCAGCTTGGTCGGATCAGAATCCAGATCGATCATGTTAGCCGCCTCTTTGGCCGCCATCGTCCCTGAATTCATCGCGAGTCCTACATCCGCTTGCGCAAGCGCAGGAGCGTCATTCGTGCCGTCTCCTGTCATAGCGACGAGCTTGCCTTCTTGCTGCTCTTTCTTAATCGCCGCAATTTTATCTTCCGGCTTCGCTTCAGCAATAAACTCATCCACACCGGCCTCGAGTGCAATCGTCGCAGCCGTAAGAGGGTTATCACCTGTACACATGACGGTTTTGATACCCATGGCGCGAAGCTCCGCAAATCGTTCCTTCAAGCCCGGTTTTACCGTATCCTTGAGGTAAATAACGCCATAGATCCGCTCGTTAATCGCAACCGCGAGTGGCGTGCCTCCGGCTTTCGCGATTCGGTTCGTTATCGCTTCTAATTCAGCAGGAATTTTGCCACCCTGCGCAATAACGTAGTTCTTAATCGCATCTACCGCACCTTTACGGAATTTGATACCGTCTGCTAAATCTAGCCCGGACATCCGCGTTTCTGCGGTGAACTCCACGACTTCTGCATCCGAGTAATGATCAGCTTGCCAAGACTCGCCAAGTTTATTCGCAAGCTCAACAATGGAGCGTCCTTCTGGTGTTTCATCCTTCACGGATGCTTGCAGTGCAGCAAACGTAATGTCTTTCGCCGATCTGCCACCAACTGGCACAAACTCGGAAGCCATCCGATTCCCGAAGGTAATCGTCCCCGTTTTATCCAGGATCATGGTATCGATATCGCCAGCAGCTTCAACCGCCTTACCAGACATCGCCAGTACGTTAAACTGGGTTACTCTGTCCATGCCGGCGATACCAATCGCTGACAAGAGACCACCGATGGTTGTTGGAATGAGACAAACAAGCAGTGCAATCAACGTGGAAATTTCTAATTTCACGTTTAAATACGATGCCATCGGAACCATGGTCATAATGACGATTAAAAAGATCAGCGTCAATACAGCAAGCAGCGTCGTTAACGCAATTTCGTTCGGTGTTTTCTGCCGTTTGGCACCTTCGACGAGTGCGATCATGCGATCCAAGAAGGATTCACCAGGATCAGTGGTCACTTTGACAACGATATAATCTGAAGCAACCCGTGTCCCCCCTGTTACGGATGAGAAATCGCCGCCTGCTTCCTTAATGACTGGAGCGGATTCACCTGTAATCGCAGACTCATCAATAGAGGCTAAGCCTTCAATGATTTCGCCATCTGAAGGGATCAGCTCGCCGATTTCAATGCGTACCACATCTCCCTTACGGAGTAAAGTCGAAGATACTTGCTTATAAGAGCCATCCTTTTGAACCAAGCGAGCCATCGTATCGGATTTCGTCTTTCGCAAGGAATCAGCCTGAGCCTTACCCCGACCTTCCGCCAACGCCTCAGCGAAGTTAGCGAATAGCAAGGTGAACAGCAAGATCAGGAATACCGCGATATTATAATCACTCCCTACTTCTGAACTGCCGAATAACTCTGGTGCTAATGAAAGCAACAGTGTAATCAGCGTACCGATTTCAACAACGAACATAACCGGATTCTTGATCATGATCCAAGGATTTAATTTTTTGAACGAATCAACAATTGCTTGATTCATAATGTCTTTAGTTAATGTTTTTTTACGTTCCACAGTCCAATCAATCCTCCATCTCTATTACGTCTACCTTTTAACGCGCCGCCAAATGTTCAGCAATCGGCCCCAATGCCAGCGCCGGGAAGAACGTTAGAGCACCAATAACTAGAATAATCATAATCATAATTCCCATAAATAAAGGCGTATTCGTCCGCAGTGTCCCCGTCGTAACAGGAACAACTCGCTTCGTTGCAAGCGAACCCGCAATGGCTAGCATCGCTATGATTGAAATGTAACGGCCAAACAACATGACCATACCAATACCCAAGTTGTAGAAGTTTGTATTAGCCGTCAAACCACCAAAGGCAGATCCATTATTAGCTGCACCTGACGTGAAGGCATACAGCACTTCAGAGAGACCATGCGTGCCCTGATTGGCAATGGAATGAATAGATTCAGGACGAATCAGCGCCCAAGCTGTCGGTGCGAGAATGATAAGCGGATGGATAAGAATCGCGATGGCCGCTAGCTTAATCTCCTTGCCTTCAATCTTTTTACCTAGAAACTCTGGCGTACGCCCTACCATTAACCCGCAGATAAACACGGATAAAATCAAGTAAAGTAAACCATTTAATAAGCCTACACCTTTACCTCCGAACACATTGTTCAACATCATTTCTGCAAAAGGTACAATGCTTCCAAGTGGTGTAAGTGACTCATGCATATTATTGACACTGCCTGTTGTTGCTGCCGTGGTCACTGCTGTAAATAAAGCTGATTCGGACGGTCCGAATCGGACTTCCTTGCCTTCCATATTGCTATGGACACCCATCGCATCAATTGCCGTAATTCCTTTATATTCGGCGTAAAAAACCGTGGATAACATCACGATGAAGATGATCCCCATAGCAGCAAAGATCGTCCAACCTTGCTTTTTGTTCTTGATCATGAGTCCGAATGCATACACCAGCGATGTAGGCAGGAGCATCATACAAATAATGTGGATTAAATTCGAGACAGGCGTTGGATTTTCAAATGGATGCGCGGCGTTCGTACCGAACCACCCACCACCGTTGGTACCGATGTGTTTAATCGATTCCAGAGAAGCAACTAAACCACGGGTAATGGTTTGCCCAGCACCTTCAATGGTTGTAGCTTGTACGGCACCTAGTAGGGTTTGTGGAACACCTTGAAACACTAAAACCAAAGCAACAATAAAACTTAGTGGTAGAAATACACGTGTGATCGCTCTTGTTATATCGACATAGAAATTCCCAAGATTATCTTGACGGCCAACTAAGCCGCGTGTAAATGCAACGGCAATAGCAAATCCTGTTGCCGCGGATGTGAACATTGGGAATGTAATACCCACCATTTGTGACAAATACGAAAGTGTATTCTCACCGCTGTAAGCTTGCCAGTTCGTATTCGTAATGAATGAAACGGCTGTATTGAAAGCAAGTGCCGGAGGCATATTACCTATATCATCAGGGTTAAGCGGTAAGTATTTCTGAAGCCGAAATACAGCATACATAAGTAGCATCATGACAAAGTTAACTAACAGAACAGCTCCTACATACTTTTTCCAACCCATGGCTTCGTCTTCTTTAACGCCCATAATCCGATAAGATACACGCTCGAACGGACCAAAAACACGATCAAGGCCACTCTTTTCATAGCCGAACACTTTGACCAAGTAACTGCCCACTGGCTTTACCAAAAGCATGATAATCCCTAGTGTGACGACTACTTGTAACAATCCCATACCCATAGTAGGTTCTCCCCCTGCTTACATAAGTTCATATTCTACAATTAAAATTTCTCTGGCTTTACTAGAACAAAACCGAGATAACCCATAATGGCACACCCAATGAGTCCAATAACAATCATATGATTGCCTCCTATTTTCTTGAAATACGACTTCGAAAGTTTAAGCTCAAGCCTTTTCACAATATTTAGCAAATCCCCAAAACCCTAGAAAGGTTATCGCAAATAATAAAATCATCGTTACATCGTTGTACACGGACACACCTCCTTCAAATCAAACAGAGCCTATATTTTATTTGCTTTTAGAGATGATAGTAAAAACTTGACGTCACCATTTTTAGAATAAATGACATAATCAGCACCAAGACCTTTATAAATCAATCGTGGATTTACGCTCTGCGTGATGACATACATGGATTTGGAGGTCCCACTACGGCATATCTGGATATACCTGCAACTTAGAGGTAAGCTTTCCTCGAACAGAACGATATGCCCTATCGGATAGTCAGGAATGATGGACGCGCCTGGATCCATCGTATCCACTTGGATAATTTGCTTCACTCCTTGACTCTCTAACTTGACTCTCTCCATCTTGTTGTTCGTCAATGCAACAAAAGGAAGGCCAACCAGTTTTGTTTGTTTCATAAAGGCCTCGCCCGCCTTGGTTGGCGCAGCTATCAACAAAAAATCACTTTGCATGCACACCGTCCTCCTTGCCTGAATCATTGTAACGCCGTTCCGTATAAAAAGGGGGTAAAGAAACTGTTGTGTTCGTATAAAAAAAACATAAAAATTTGCTTATTTTCGATTGCTCGATCCAGATACCGGCCAATCCTAATTAAGACAAAGAGCACCTCTCCCACTCGAATCCCGAGTGGAAGAAGTGCTCTTTCATTACTATCAAACGTCACTCTTAGAAAGAGATATACGCCCCAGAATGCTCAAATAAATAAGTGCGATTAGATAAAAAAATTAGTTCTTGCTCACTTGCAGTTGATAAATTCTCTAGCTTTTCAGATAAATTCGTTAGTGCAGATGCCATTAAATGAGATCGTATTTCTCCCCATGCCTCTTGTTTCTGATGAACGTACTGCAAACCATCCTTAAGGGTTAGACCTTTGAGTTTCTGGAAAACTGACGCCCATTGAACAAAATCCCCTTTCAGGTTGCCGCATGGAATCACGAATTGCCCTAATCCACATGTTCCGAGATTCGTTGAAATCGTCAGTAAACCGCAATGACAATCCGTGCCATGCCCAGGTAGCAGCTTATCTGATAGCTCACAATCGAATTGAAAACATTCAATGCGGGTAATCTTGCATTCCTTCGTACATACATCTGATTCTCTTACTAGAGTCAGGGGTTCAGGATACATAATAGATTCACTCTCCTCCATTTGTGAACAACAAAAAGAAGCCAAAGAGCAGAGAATCTCTACTCTCGAGCTTCGGAACAGCGTGAAGACACGAACTGTGGAAGACACGAAAAGAAGGCGGTTCTCTCCCAATGCGCTTACGAGGTTAGCTGTCGGATTCGGGCTTGGAAGTGCCCTACCTTAGCAAGCTGCGCTTGCATTAGATTCACCCCGAGAAACCGATGCTGTATCAATCGGCTTCTATTGGTTCCCCCGTTTCCCTTACAGGAACTCAGCGTTTTGCTTAACATGATCTGTTGTTGAACCGAATGTTACGCCGTTTGCTCCCGCTTGTAAAATGCGCTGGAGATTCTTATTTCGCAATCTGTGGCATCTGGCGTTTATGAAAGCGCAACTAATGATAAATTGCATGCATTTTCAATAGAAATGCTTCAGCTTACTCCCTTTTTTGCCACTTTTCAGGAAGGGTCCATTAGCTCAATGACGATGAGAAAACGAAAAGGAATTTCATTTTTATTGTATTTTTATACGTTTGCAATTCATTCTTTACCCCCTTTTTATATGGCTCAAACATACAATTATATCATATATTCATTCACTACTGACTTCTGAGATTACGTCAAAAAGGAGAACTGCCATGACTTCCTCCCCCCGATATTATTTAGGGATACTACCTCATTTGTTGAATCCGGTTGATTTAGATTACGAATGGTTCGGTGTCTTATGGCTAGAAGCAGAGAATCGCTTTCCTATTATTGTTGGGTACTGGTTTACTAAAGAAGAGTCCGAGATTACTCACAACGCTATCCAAACCGGTTTTTCAAAATGGACCCCAACATCCGATTATCCGATTGTTATGAGAATGTATGAGTCGATAAGAAACAAGCAAAAAAAACAGGATTGGGAGACGCGGACTCGATTATCGATCCGTACGATTTTTAATTCACCGTGGAAAGAAGTTTCCTCAGGATTGTATATTATCAAGTCACGGGACACATACCCCTTGCATGCTTCAGCCATACTTAAGAAGAAATTCTTTGTTTGGTTGGAACATGCTGCTGTATGTGAAACAGAGGGAGAGCTTCATGTGTTCATGAATCGGGTGAGTGAAGAACATCAGATGGAAACATTGATGAAAAAGGGCAGCACTACTGTGAAGTAAGTACTGCCCTTTTGTTCTATTCATCTTCAGTATTAGTCCGATTCTACCGAATTAAACCGAGTATTCCTGCTGAAAAATGGTAAATAGTCCGATTCTGCCGAACTAATTCGCCTGTTTCCCTGTGTGAGGGGTGTTTGGGGCGATTTACTTCGGCGATTTCGGACTAATGTAGATTTTTTGCCAGCGGTAGAGAGATTAGTCCGATATTTTCGGACTAGTGGTGCCGAGGGTGGAAATCTAGGCAGTGTAAGTTGAAATAATCGACTTACACCACTGCCCGAGGCGCATTTCAGCCGTGTAAGTCGAAATAATCGACTTACACGCCTTCCGGGGCGCCCTCCTACCCAGCGCCCGCGCTACTTTTTCAAATGATACGGCACGGTCGTTACAACCAAGTTCCGCTTATACAGCAGGAACGCCCTTATCAGCAAGCTGGATTGATTGTGCAAAATGTTATGCCAATTCTTCTTGGGAATAAACTGCGGGATGATCACGGTTACCCGGAAATTCGATTCCGAGGCTTTATGTTCCACTGTATCGATGAATTTGGTCAACGGGTGGACAATACTTCGATAATGGGAATGCAGCGTGACTAAGCGCACATCGGGTTGCCACTTCTGCCATTTCTCCTCGAACTTTTTCTCATCGTCCCGTTCAAAAGCTACATACACCGCAATAATTTGATCGGGTGATAACGACTTGGCGTAGTTCAACGAATTCTCCACCACATGTGTGAAGCCGGCTACAGGTACAATCATGACATTCCCTTCAATCGGGAGGGCAGGTTCACAAGAAGAAAGTCGCAATTGTTCAGCGATCGCATCGTAATGCTTTTTGATTTGATGAAAAATGAACACGATAAGCGGCAGGAAAATAAGCACACTCCACACTTGTCCAAACTTGGTGATAAAGAAGATCATCATGACGATGAAACTCATGAAGGCCCCAACCAAATTAACCGTTAATTTGAGCAGCCAACCTCTCGGTTTCTCCCGAAACCATTTCACCAGCATACCTGTCTGTGCGAGCGTAAATGGGATGAACACCCCGACAGCATAGAGCGGGATTAACTGTTCGGTCTGCCCCTTGAACACGATAATTAATAGCATAGAGGTCACAGCTAGGAAGATAATCCCGTTCGAATAGCCCAATCTGTCGCCGCGCATCGTGAACATTTTGGCGATAAATTTATCTTTGGCCAAATTCACCGCGAGCAAAGGAAATGCGGAATAGCCCGTATTCGCGGCGAGCACAAGAATCATCGCGGTTGTGCCTTGGACGATATAATACATCAGACCTCGGCCAAATGTCACCGTCGCAATCTGAGAAACGACAGTTTCCTTCTCTCGCGGTGCAATGCCGTAGTAGTAGGCCAAATAGATGATGCCTGCGAACAAAATCGCTAATAGCATGCCCATGGCCATTAATGTTTTGGAAGCATTGTTCGGGGCAGGTGTCTTAAAATTGGGAATCGCATTGGATATCGCCTCGACCCCCGTTAATGCCGAGCTGCCTGAGGAGAAGGCTCTTAACAGTATGAATAAGGAAATGCCCGCAACCGGAGTCCCCAAGGGCGTATGTAAATCGGGAGAAATTTGACCTGTAAGGATCTTAAACAAGCCAATACCAATCAGGATAAACAACGCGACCACAAACAAATACACGGGATATGCCAAAATGGAGGCCGATTCCGTGATTCCGCGCAGATTGAGGATCGTGATAAACAATACGAGGGCCAGTGCAATCGGTACTGTGTAACTGTGCAAGCTTGGAAAAGCTGACGTGATCGCATCGGTACCCGCGGATATACTAACCGCTACAGTCAAGATGTAATCGACCAGTAAGGATCCACCCGCAAACAACCCGGCGTTCATGCCGAGGTTCTCCTTCGATACGACATAGGCGCCGCCCCCTTGCGGGTAAGCGAAAATGATTTGTCGATAGGACAATATGAGAGCAACTAAGAGAAACAGAACACCGCAAGCGATAGGGATGGTGTACCAGAACGCCGCAGCGCTAGTCGTTATTAAGACAATTAGAATCTGCTCTGGGCCATAAGCTACCGAGGAGAGTGCATCGGAGGAAAGAATAGCCAACGCTTTCTTTTTATTTAACTTCTGCTCGCCTAATTCATGGGACTTCAAGGGCTGGCCTATTAACAAACGCTTCAAATCAGTCAACAATGTGTACACCACCTTGATGTGATAAGTTCGTTTTAATTTGCCCTATTTCTTGAAATCCATTATAAATACTGGAAACGCCATAGAAAAAAGAACATTAGAATAATGCTCTAATGTTCAGAAAAGGTTTCGAATTGTATTGATTTGTTAGACGATCTCCACATCAATCAGCTTAAACTGAGTCACATCCACCAGCCCGCGATTCGAAATGCGAATTTCCGGAATCACTGGCAGCGCGATGAGGGAAAACGTCATGAACGGCGCGTTCATGGAACAGCCGATGTGTTGCCACGCTTTGTCCATTTCGGCGACTTCCTTGACGACTTCAGGCAGTGTTTTCTCTGACATCAGGCCAGCGATGGTCATCTGGACCTGGGCCAGCACTTTGCCATTTTCCACAACAATCATGCCGCCGCCGAGCTTCACAAGCTCATTCGCAGCGAACGCCATATCTGCTTCATCCATCCCCATCACGAGCAGATTGTGACTGTCATGGGCCACCGTAGAGGCCACCGCGCCAGACTTCACGCCAAAGCCATGGGCAAAAGCAAGTGAAATTTGGCCTGTACCTTGATGCCGCTCGATACAAGCCAGGCGAACAATGTCTTGCGCTGCATCCGGCAGGATGATCCCTTGTTGAATCGCGAGCTCCGCTGTCATCTTCTCGGTTCTGGCACTATTTTCGATCACACGGATCACATTGACGTTCGTCTTCTCCTGCTCCGTAGCCGCCCTAAGCTTAAAGTCCTCCGCCGTCAGCTCCCGCTTCACATTCATCGAATTGCGGATATGAGCCGGGTACGTAAACACAGGGAATTCGACAGCCAGTTCCCCTTGCTCCGCAATGACTTGACCATCTGTAATGACCATGGAAGGCTCCATCTTCTGCAAATCTTCCATCAAAAGGATGTCTGCACATTTCCCCGGTGTGATTGATCCCACATCATGCTCCAGCTTAAAATATCGCGCCACATTGATCGTGACCATTTGGATCGCCGTGACTGGTTGAACGCCTTCTTCCATCGCGCGTCGTGCCACATGGTTGAGATGCCCTTTCTCCACGAGCGTTTGCGGATTCACATCATCGGTAACGAGCGAAATATTGGATGTATTAACACCATCCTCGGTGACAATCTTGATGACCTCTTTGACATCATGCCACGCAGAGCCTTCCCGAATCATGAGATGCATCCCCATGCGAACTTTATGCAGCCCTTGCTCTCGGGTTATCGTCTCGTGATCCGACGTAACGCCAGATGCGATATAGGCTTGCAGCATACGATCATCGTCACTCGGGAAATGTCCCGTAACGGTCTTCCCACTTTGCAGTGTAGCTTTAATTTCTCCGAACATTTTGGGGTCTCCGAACACAACACCTGGGAAGTTCATCACTTCACCTAGTCCTACTACATTGTCCCACTGGAGTCCCGCTTGAATATCAGCGACCTCTAAGGTAGCGCCGCCATCTTCCAAATCATTCGTTGCTGGCACACAGGAAGGGAAGGTCGTGAACACTTTGAGCGGCAGCTGCTGCCCCTCTTCATGCATAAGTCTGACCCCTTCTGAGCCGAACACATTCGCAATCTCATGCGGGTCCATGAAAATCCCCGTCGTCCCTTTGACGATCGCCGCTTTGGCGAATTCCGTCACGGAAAGCATCGTGCTTTCCACATGCATGTGGCCATCCAGCAGGCCCGGCACCATGTATTGCCCTTTCGCATCGATTACGACCGTCTTATCCCCAATGGTATGATCAGCTTTTCCGATGAAAGCAATTCGTCCCGCAGCAATCGCGACATCCATATGGGCAATCAGCTCACCAGAATACACATTGACTAAGGTACCATTTTGAATAACAAGATGGGCAGCTTCTTCTCCTATTGCAACTCTAGCCAGAGTGCGGCTAACGTCTGTTAATTTATTTCGATTAGAGGTATACGTCATAGATTTCGTTCTCCTTTACTCCTACATGAGCATCCATTTCAATACATAAATGTACTCCTTAATGTATGTCTGAGCAACTTGTAACTATTTCTTCTAACGGATACCTTATATATTCATCATTAATACTGTTTTTTCAAATGCTCCGAAATGGACGTAAAAGAGAAGGCCTCCAACATGTTTGCAAGCTTAGTTTGGGTACCTTTGATATTGTAGTAATGGATAAAATGCTCCTTGCTGGGAAGCTCCAGCTTATGTTCCCTGGCATCAATTTCGCGCGGATGCAGATAAACAATGGAACTCTTCCCTCGGCGATTGGCTGATTGAATGGCTTTGCGAATAATGAATTCAGGGAAAAATCTGAAATAAAACCCGCCGGAATAACCTACATTTCTACCAGCAACGCGCATCACAGACATCGGAACCTCGTAGAGATTAAGTTCTCTACCATTCACGATTGGCTTATGAATCTCCGTCTTCGCTGTAGGGATCCCATAAAGAAACGTTTTTACAGGAAAAATACTAGCGTCATACACGAGGCCCAGCTCTTCTAATACTTCAAGGTAGTGGAGGTTGCTTTCAACGATCGACCATGATGGCGCCCGATATCCAAGTATCTTCGTACCTGTTAGATTCTCGAGAATATCAACTGATTTCTGGACATCCGCACGAAACTCTTCTTTGGTTTGCTTATAAGCTAATTCGTGGGCATACCCATGAGAGGCGACATCATGACCTTCACGCGCGATGGCCTTCACAATATCCGGGTAATCTTCTCCAATACAGCCAAGTGTGAAAAATGTCGCTTTGCACCTCGCATCGCTGCACATCTGAAGCAAGGTATCCATATGGGCTCGGAAACTCGAACCCTTCGTGCGATCTGGTTTCACGTGGTCATAATTCGCATGAAACCATTCTTCAATGTCAAAGGTGAGTAGATTCGTTATCTGTTTGGAAGAATTAGACATGCTTCTTGCTCCCCTTGATGGCGAATGATGTGCACAACCGATCGTGCACTTTCCATTCTGCGCTTCCTTTCGAAACGTAGGGGAAGGGATGATAAATCTTTAAGAACTCTATATGCTCAAATCCGTGCTCTATGAACACTTTCTTTAACTCATCCATAGCGTACATGCGATCGAATTTTTTGGTTTTCTCGAACAATCGGAGCAATTTCCTCTGCCATGACTTGCGGTGCAAAGTTTCAATGAGCAGCGTCCCTCCCGGCTTCGTCACCCTAGCCAATTCCGCGATAACCGACCGATACTGCTCGATCAGTTGAATAACACCAATACACAGCACGAGGTCGAACTTACCCTCTTCAAAGTGTAGCGCCGTTAGGTCATCCGACGATGTACGAAGACCTCTTTCCGCAGCAAAGGCAAGGCTTCTCTCCGAAAAATCCACCCCATATACCGTATTTGACCCAACAAGAGGCTCACTAAATGCACCTACGCCACAGCCGGCATCCAAAATTTCTTTGTCGTTAAGCTCTCCAAGCCAACCTAATGTATGATTTCGCTGCAGAAAGAAACTTTCCTCATTATAGTAGTCAGAGGATTGTACGGAAGCTCCATGAACTTCTGCCCTCTTGTCAAAATACTGTTTCCAGCTAAGATTAGCCATGCTCTATTTCCCCCGTTTGTAGTGACTCCTATAGTTTGTTCGTTACGGCATTAGATACTTAATGAGCAGCTTACCTACTGGCTCTGTCACCATGTTAGGCATGATCTTCCAGAGTTCGATGAAAAAGCGAAGCTTTTCTTTATCTGGCGGCCCCGCCTCTTTAGTGGTGCTGCCCATCATGATATACGTGAGCTGCTCGGCAGCAGCCCCCCATTGTTCTTTGTACTTATACGTGCCTGAACCCGCTTGTGAACGACCCAGATCAAGCTGCTTCAGACCGCTTCTTATCCCAAATTTCACGGCTTCCCAGTACATAAAGTTGTTCAGATATTTGTGGTTGAACTCCGTCAAATTCGCACCATATGGATAATAAAGTGTGGAGTCCCCCGGACTTATTAAGAGCAGCATCCCACCAGCTACCTCACCTGTCTCTGCATCTAGGACAGTTTGCAGCACCGCATGATCGGGCAAATAGTCGAGGAATCTTTGGAAAAAGCGAATATCCTGCGCAGGTGAACCCAACTGCTTCATTCGCCGAACATATACCTTATGAAACCTTGCTAGATTCCCTTTATCATAAGAAACCTGAAACCAATTGTTCTTGTAGACCTTCCGGATATGGTTTCGATTATTGCGAGTGGAGAGAGAGAGAACCTCATCCTCATTAGTTAATGGCAGCACGAAGGTGTGATTGATCTCATTTCGCTGACTATGGGCTGTATCCAATTGCGTCAACATCTGAGACAGTTGCTTGCCTTCGCCTGGAACCGTCCCGTTCTTAAATCTCAACTCGATGTAATGGAGACGATATTTCTCCTTCAGCAGCCCGATTGCGGCAATAGCAAATTGCGAGGCTTCCTCATTCAGGGCACACACATCTGTATAATTGACAAAGGGGAGCGCAACGCCTACCCGCTTGAGTCCTAAGTTGCGACCACTCGT
Organism: Paenibacillus sp. 01T442; assembly: GCF_056398345.1. Taxonomy (NCBI): domain Bacteria; kingdom Bacillati; phylum Bacillota; class Bacilli; order Caryophanales; family Paenibacillaceae; genus Paenibacillus; species Paenibacillus sp. 01T442. The sequence goes on along the minus strand of NZ_JBFTPF010000029.1, from coordinate 59,013 downwards.
TAATGGAATTAACGCGCAAATCTGGCCACTTTGATCAACCACAGCATGATACAAGCATTGATAACCAAACGTCTCGAGCAGAATCTGTCTAAATGACAACGTATGAAAAATGGTCCCCTGAGACCATGCCAGCCTGTCCCAGTCTTCCTTCATGTCTTCGGTATAGGGCAAACAACGGAACATGCAGACTATCCCCTCAACCATAAAATGACACCAATCATAATAAACACACATCCCGCCCATTTCATGGCGCTAATCTGTTCATGGAAAATCATAATTGAAACGAGAATCATAAAAATATATTGAATACTTGACACGAAAGTCACGTAGCTGAGGTCAAATTGGGACAGGCAATAAATCCAGATGAAAGCCGCCAGCGCATAAAAGGCAAATCCGGTTATAATCAACGGTGTCGTCATGTAACCTATCGCGATAGCCATAATCCCGCCTTCGAAATTGACGGCTCGACCACCTATTTTAAGCAAGGTACTCGCCACAACGGTCATGAGTACACTAGCAACTAGCATGATATATTTGATGATTTCTCCTCCTCATTGCCCTTCTTCTCAAGCTCTTCTAGCCTTAACTTCGTTAGTCCCAGTTCTTGGGTAAGCGCTTTGTTATGTAGTTTTAAACCTGAGATACTTATACTCGTATTCAGCAGGAGCAGATAGGCAGAAGCGATCAGAATGGCAAAAAATGCAGATGGCGCATAATCGATGCCCAGTAGTTTAGAGAACCACTCCATCAAATTCGTGAACATGGACATAATCAACGTAAATATGCCAATCACAAACCATACCAGTGCATATTTCTCCCGAAGTCTTCTAGCCCTTACCATCATAAATACGGTACTCATGAGAATTAAACTGAAGACGACACCCATTAATTGCACACTATACAGATGATGTTCACTCGTTAGCATCCCTACCACCTCGTCCTTGTCCTTGTAAAAGAGAATAAGATCGACATAATCACTTTGGTCATATAATAGGGACTTTGGATCGGGGTTATGGATGAGACACCGTGTTCACGTTCTCTCATTTCAACGCCGATTTCGCCGATGCGAAGTCCATGTTTGCTAATCAAAATAATAGCGTCTGGTTCTGGGTAATCGTCAGGATAGAATTGGCTTAACAGCTCTATGCTCTTGCGATTATACATACGAAACCCTGAGGTTCCATCGGTAATCTTCGTCTGGATTAATAAGCGAAATAAATAATAGAACACTTTAATGCCAAGTCGCCTTGTCCACGTCGTTTGGAACGATTTAATATCTAGAAACCTTGAGCCGATGACCATATCAGCCCCCGTTTCCGTCATATAGGTAAATAACTTATTCACCTCGCTGGGAAGGTGCTGACCATCGCCGTCAATTTGGACCATATAGGAATAACCGTTCTTCTCGGCATATTTGAAGCCCGTTTGCACCGCGCCGCCAATCCCCAAATTATAGGAGAGGTCCACAACTTTGACGCCATCTCCTGCTTGCTTGGCAATCGCAGACGTGTTGTCCTTCGAGCAATCATTAATAACGAGAATATCGTAGCTAGGAAGATTCTCACGTACATCCCTGATTACTTTTAGAATATTGTTCTGCTCATTATAGGCCGGGATCACAATGAGTGCTTGTTTCTGTTCCATTGAAGCAACTTCCCCCCAAATTTGTTAATGAAGAATAGGATTATGCGGATCAGTCTCTCGACACCATACCCGCAGACGATACAAATAAAGGGCAACGCAGGCAGCTTATAGCGATACATACTATCTATGAATAACACCATACAAAATAGGAATATCGACGCAATAACTAACCAAACAATCGATGTTTTTCGGAATATGTTGTTCCTGATGGCAGCGTAAGTTCCGAATAGAAATAGAAGGGTCGGGACGATATCCTTGCAAAATTTAATCATCCCAGCCAGACTCTGTATATCCGTCTTCCATACCCACCAGCCAATAAACGCGATCGCTCTTCTGCCATATAACAACAACACATGATCCCAATTATGAATAAGAAAGCTCAGGATCAAACTACCGAAAATATCAATGCGATAATCGGGACGATAGGCGTAGTCATGACCTGAAGGGTTATCATAAATCCACCCTTTGGCATAAATATTGTATAAAACCAACTTCGCATTATATTGAAGAGATGTGAGAAGTGGATTCAATTTGTCTGCAAATATAAGAAAGCCAATAGCTGCAAAAACGAATAGTAAAGCGCATACAAACTTATATCTATGCCTCTTAAGGAAAGCGATATGCTGATCTCGCTTCATATTCAGCACGATATAGATGAAAATAAATGCAAGTGTCAGGACACCCGTTGGCCGGAATACGAGCATGAGGAGCGAAGATAAGAGAAATAACGAACCCACGATTTTATTGCTATTCTCAAGTGCTTTTAGAAGAAGGAAAACATTCAGCAGGACTAAATTCATAAATAAACTATCCGAAAGAATGTACATCGACCAAACCGTAATGTGCCAGGATGTTGCATAGAAATACGAAGCTACAATTGCGGTAATTCGGTTAAATAAGCGCAGTGAGATGAGGTAAACCAAGATCACACACGATGCAGTTGTTACAGCTTGTATAAAAACAACGATATATTCTTCCTTAAACACACCTATTAATATGGCGAGAATGAGGTTATAGCCCAAGTAAAGAAGATCATTCATATGTAAGCCAAGCTTGAAATCTGTTAACAGGGAGTGGGCGTAATTCAGATACCATTGCGAATCTTCCGATTTCGGAAGTCCCTTCTCCGAGTGCAGGATAAAGAAAAAGTACTCTAATTTCCTCTTTAGTGAAAGCAGGACAAGGGGGAGAATATAGACCCATTCGTAATCTTTGTATCGCTGATAGATTCGATTAATTCGGTCGATAAGATACACTCTGCTAACAACTCCATATCTGTAAACATAATTGTGAACGAATTGTAAAAAAAGTGTGATGTAAATGTGAAAACAACTAAATTTTCGACATTCTCTGAGAAATTCCTGCTTCTTTTGGACTATTTCATAATATATTTATATTAGCCTGTTCGAGGCGGTGCTCAAGGGAGTATTTGCTCAGTTCTGAAAATTCTGAGATATCTACAATTGTGCTCTTTCCCAGAGGTCCGCTGTCTGAATTTGCCGAAAAAACAACATATAATTGCCCAAAGCAGAGCATCTCCTGCTTTCCTGTTAAATGAAATTGGCCGTCCCCAAAGGATAGTCTTTTTTTGTTTTCCGAGAGCAGCAGCACATCGTCGCTCGAATAAACGCAACTTTAGGACTGTTGTCCAATGGTAACTTTTCCCTTAAAATAAAAAGGAAACTAAAGGAAATTTGTTGGAAGTTAGGTAATTTATCTGAGGCGGTGAATTTATTCATGAGTTATCTGTCACAATTGAAAAATAACCAATCGTCCGAACAACACGATAAACAGACCACAACGAACAGCTCCGTTAAACAAACTGGATCAGCGGATCGCATGTCCCCTTTTTCCACTTCACATATCGCACAACTACAGAGAACCATCGGAAATCGCGCCGTCGCTCAATTATTTAGGTCTCAGTCTCAATCTCAATCTCCAACACCATCCGAGAAGACTATTCAGACTAAAAAAAATAATACAGGCATGCCCGATCAGCTCAAATCAGGTGTTGAAAACCTATCTGGTATGTCCATGGATTCCGTTAAAGTCCATTACAATTCCGATAAACCTGCTCAATTGCAAGCCTTAGCTTATGCGCAAGGGAATGACATCCATGTAGGACCTGGTCAAGAGCAGCATTTGCCGCATGAGGCTTGGCATGTCGTCCAACAGCGTCAAGGCAGAGTCGCACCTACGCAGCAAGCTGGGGGTGTCGCCATTAATGATGATAACGGCTTAGAATCCGAAGCCGATCGTATGGGAGCGAAAGCATCTGATTTGGGCGGAGAACGTATGCAAATGCAGCGATCGGACAACGATAGTTTAGTAAGTGGAGAAGCATCAACCTCTTCGGATACGATTCAAAAGGTGGCTGCCACCCTATACGACGGATTGGATGCCAATGACCCGAGTACATACGATGCTGGCGGTGGGCATTCCTATGCCGATCACGGCGCACATACTACGGAAGAGCAGCAACGTGAACGGTTGAAAAGCGGTACCGCACCTTCAGGTCGGGTGAGTAAAGTACCAACGGGCAAGGCAGCATCCAAATTCGTTTCGGATGATAAACATAAGGCCGCGTTCACCAGTGCTTACAGTACTTTGGTGAGCAAAAATGCACCGAAACAAAAACTCGTCGGCATGGGTACCATCATCAGCGTTCCAGGTGCAGGGATCGGTTATCTCCGCGATGGCACAGAGGTCACTTGTGATCAGGTCCAATTAGATATTCAGCCAGACAATGGCAAATTGAAAATCAATACGATGTTTCCAGTAAGTTAGGAGGTATATGGCATGGAGTCATCTGCAGTGAACAAATTGAGTCAGGTGTTAAATGAGCTGGCAGTTGCATTGACTGCTGACGAGTCTCAGCAGATCAATAAGCAAGCTCTAGCAGAGCACATTACGGAGAACGAGCTTGATGAAGCAGATTCTGCTCCTTCTTGGCTTATGGATCTCCTCACCGCGGTGAACGATCGCAAGGTCACAGGTCATTGGGTTGATTTCAAGCGAGGGACAGGCGATGACACGAATGTCTTCGATTTCATCCGGCACCTGCATGAGGTGCTTCCTATTCAGTATGAGAACAACGAGGAGAGCTGGTTGTTAACCTTTCCGCAGCTCCAGCTGGAAGCTTGCATTTCGCTAGAGGGTTCTTGTTACAAAGTGAGCGGTATTGGTGATACGTGGGAATTAGAGGATGCGTTGAATGAGTAAAGGCAGTCCCCGAAGTAGGTTGCTACTTGGGGGACTGCCTTTTTTCGTTAGTGAGAGGGCGATTCGTTCCATTCTATCTGCTGTAGTGATGTTTTCCATCACTAACAGCACCACTTTCGTCGAATTCGTCCCATTCCACCTGCTGTAGTGATGTTTTTCATCACTAACAGCACCACTTTCGTCGAATTCGTCTCGTTCAATCTGCTGTAGTGATGTTTTTCATCACTAACAGCACCACTTTCGTCGGATTCGCCCCATTCCATCTACTGTAGTGATGTTTTTCATCACTAACAGCACCACTTGCGTCGAATTCGTCTCGTTCAATCTGCTGTAGTGATGTTTTTCATCGTTACAGTGAGAATTTCAGCCGTTTCCCCACCGGCCTTCCTCCTAATCCTTATACGGATCGAACTCATCCGCTCCTGCCATACAAACACCGATCGGCCTCAACATGTGCAGCACCTCAATCGTCTCCTTATGCGCGCCCAGCACATCTTCCAGCTTCCGATAGACAAAAGGACTTTCGTCCGTACCCGCTCCGCGGAGCTCCACGCCGTAATCTTTGACCGCATCCATCATGCGCTCTGGTGAAATTTGTCCGCCGCTTCGGGTGCGGTTTCTCCAATTCATTTTGCCTGCAGCTTGCGTCCGACTCATCACCCTGCCGGCGCCATGCACCGTGCTGTAGTAAGCATCCCGATTCTCCTCTGTATCTTTCCCTCTGACGATCACCGAGATATCGCACATGCTGCCACCGATAAAACCCAGTTGCCCAGGTGCAGATGGCGTAGCCCCTTTACGTACTACTATCGTCTCTTGACCACCATGTTCCTCTTTCCACGCAAAATTGTGATGATTATGCACCGTGAAATCCGCTTCTGCTCCTAAAATAGCCAACACTTGCTCCATCACATAGTCTCGCCCCGCATAGGCATAGCGCCCTGCCAGCTTCATGGCTCTGTAATACATGTCTCCCAGCTCGCTCGACAAATCCAAAAGAATCGGTGGTTGATCCATCTTCTCACCTGGTGCGTTACCCAGAAAGTCGCGGCCAGCCGTCAGATTGATGAAACCGCTCGCTGTCTTATGACCGAACCCGCGGCTGCCAAAGTGATTCGCCACCCACACTCGGCCCGTGCTCATTTCCTCAAATACATCTACGAAATGATTCCCACTACCGACTGTACCGAGTTGATCTCGAGCTAATGCCTTCAACTTGTCGTGCTCCTGTTTACCGATTGCTTTAAAAACATCCCAATCTGGGTCATCGAACAATTCATGATCAACTTTTTCATTATTCACACGCCCGATACCGAAGGAAATTTTGCGTGCAATTTGATCCATCATGCCTGCCATGCGACGCTTTATATCAGTAGCCATTAGATTCGTTCTTACGGCTTTATTCCCGCAAGCAATATCATAACCTACGCCTGATGGCGATAATTGACCGTCGTAAACAACAACCCCGCCGATCGGCTGGCTATACCCTTTATGATGATCAGCCATAAGAAGCGTCTGAACGACTCTTCCTGTTTCTGAACATGTTTTTGCTTGTGACAAAGCGCCCTCATCAGGCTGCCCCCAGACGCGTACACCGTTAATATTTTGATAAGCCATGTTGTTCAGCTCCTCTATTCCAAGATTGTAACCCCTATCCCCATACTTCCTTCAATGCCGTACGAAATAACTCATCCAACTGCCCATCCTGACCACCCTCACCAACCTGCATCGTGGATGCGGTACGATCATAGTAGGCGATTCTCGCCTCTAAAAACTCATTGATCGGATTGATTCTTGGCTCATAATCCATCTCGTCACCTGCTATTTTACGAACAAGCAGCTCTTGAATAGCCGCCTTCAGCGGACTGCCCGCCGGCACTAGGCTATCGACAAGTTCCTGAAACACAATGGGCGGCATGGTGTTGTTTCTCTCAATCCATTCACAGGCCAAGATCGGGCGCAGGACATAGAAATACTTTTTGATTTTGACATGATCACCCTGCAAATATTCCCGATAATTCCCCTTCGCCATGTGTAGGTAGTGATGCATACAAGATTTCGGCGAAAAAGTGAGTGGCGAAATGCCACGGATTTGCTCCGCTATCGTGAAATTCTCCATATACGGTATGGGAGACTGTAACCACTCTAGTAAAGGCGGATTCGATTTACGAAACAAATTCAAAGCCTTCCTCAAGTCCCAACCATTGATATCCAACATATCGCTAATCGGTCGCTCGATGACATCCCGTTTTTCATAAATGGACAGATACCACTCCACGGGTCTTATATATATAAATCTTACGTCATAATCGCTATCCTTAGAGGGGAATCCCCATGCTCGACTGCCTGATTCACAGGCATACAAAATGCGGACGCTTTCTTCCTTCTCGATCCATTTCAATTCTTCTAGGATTTGTTGATGAACATCTAACATTTGACTTCCTCCTTTGGTACATGTAACCCTCTTATGTACTTATTTTCGCTCATTTCTCCCCCTTCGAACATGGCAAAAGTATTACGACAACAGAGAAAGTTTACCATTTCGCCCAATTCCGTCCCCTGTTACAATGGAAATATGATGTAAATTGAACGGAGGAGTAGCGTGGCTAAGGAAAGCTTTGATAAAGAAATCCAGTTTCTGCGCATGCTCGTGCTGACGAGTGGTGCCTACAACCGACAGCAGTTCTCAGAGAGACTGGGCATTTCTATCCATACTTTTGACAAGACGATCCGACGGTTAAAAGAAATCGTAAGCTCCACGTACCAGCACTTACCGCAGGAGGAGCGCAAGGAGTTCGCCGAAACGATTCGCTTCAGCTATTACGAGTCCACCGATCCGATGCTCCTATTCTTGTTTCGAGCCAAGTCACTGAAGGAATCGGAATCTCAGAGAATCTCATTGCTGCTGGCCGCGATGAACGAACAAGCTTTAACAGCCATGGAACTGTTAGACATCTGTTGCACCAGTCAGTCTTCCGATCTATCCTTGCCCGATGAGAAGACGATTCGTTCTGATCTCAAGTATTTGGAAGAAGTTGGTGTCATTTCAAGGAAAACAGGTGTTCGTCCCTATCGCTACCGCATCCAAAACGATTTGATCCACGGGCTGACGGACGATGAGCTTTATGATGTTTATGATTTCATAGATATCATGGCGAACACGCAGGTCCCTTCTGTTCAGGGCTATTTGCTGCGCGATGGCTTGAAGAAGCATATTCTTCGACAACAATCTGAGAAGCTGGCCATTGAGCCTTTTTTATATAAGTATCACTATTATTCCCGAATCTTAGATGAAGCGCATTTGTTCACGATCCTGAGTGCGATCCGTAACCGTCGTAAAGTTCGTTTCTTATATTTTTCACCCAAGTCTGAAAAAAGCTACGCCTCCAAGAACACCAACCCGTTATTCGAGAAGGATACGAACGGAAAAGTGGAGAAAACGCTCCCGTTGAAGGTCGTCTACGATCATCAATACGGACGCTGGTATCTTCTTGCAAATGGCAGAGAGGGAATTCGGAAATATCGGTTGGAAGGGATCACACAGATCGAAGAAGATGAATCCGTTGACGAAAATGTCTTTGAGAACAAGTTGAACGAGCTTCATGCGAAAATTCAGTATAGCTGGCTGATTGACACGGGGCAACCTGTGACGGTTCGTGCCCGATTTTACAATCCAGAAGGTTCTGCGCCTAACTTTGTTCGGGAGCGGGTGCTGCTGCAGGGCCAATGGGGACAAATCGTGCAGGAGGATGAGCATTCTTTCATCTATGAGATCCTAGTTAACGGGACAACAGAAATTAAGCCTTGGCTGCGCAGCTTCGGGTCTAGCTGTGAAATACTCGAGCCTGTTCAGTTCCGCAGGGAAATGATCGCCGAATGGAAGGAGATTCAGGCTTATTATGAATCTGTTCGAGAAGATTTTTAATTACCAGATTATTTCCCGGCTTGAGGATTCCGGTACGTTCATGGTCACTTCGCACGAGAGGGCGTGGCTCAAGACGATGCTCGGGCATCCTGCGGCGGATGAGGCTTTCACACCTGATACGTTGGGTAAGCTGCGCGCTATCCTGCAACAAGATCCGGTCATGGATACCTCTGACCATCTCATTGAAAAAGCCCGCAGTAGAGAGAAACAGGTCTACCACCCGCTCCTGCGAACTTTACGTAGGTTTATTACGGAGAGAAGTGGAATACGCTTAACTTATGAGATTAAACGCGGACGCATCCATGCAGACCAATCCGGGCTGCCCTATAAATTAGAATATTCCATGGTCAAAAGGGAATGGTACCTGCTCTGGTATGATTTTCGGCATCACATGATCATGCGTACTAAACTAGATAAGATTACAAGTGTCACTGCAGAGGCTTTGCAGACTATGGATGCAGACAGCATCCTTTTGAAAATTAAAAATGCGTTGGATGCCCGGAAAGGCGAAGCCGTCCTTGAAGTCGTTCGTGATTACAATAGAGAGCTGTCGCGTATTCTATATGCCCTCTCCAGTTTTGAAAAAGACGTTGCGTATGATACAGAGAATGATATCTATAGAGTCAGGATAGTTATTCTTGGCGATGAAACGGAGTATCTCCTCTCCAAAATCCGCTTTCTCGGAAAGCGTGTTCGTGTTATTGAGGGGGATTTTATGAAAAGACGTATGCTGGAGTCGGCGACGAAAGCTTTGGCGCGGTACGGGGTGAGTTCGGTCGATGAGGACAAGGAGGGAGTTATATAAAACCTGCGGATGAATGGGATACCTGTCATAAAAACAAAATCGGAAGATCAAAGTCGCATATATGGATCGCTATTGCGGGCGCTGTGTTTATTGTTTCAGGAGGGTTGTTCCTGATGTGGCTCTCCATTGAACATTTCTTAACACAGATTTGTGAGATTACTCATTGTTAACATACAAAAGCTTCCAAAAGCCACAGAACGTGTGGTTTTGGAAGCTTCTTTTTTAATCTATAAAGTGTAACAACCAATCATTTGGCAAGGGTGCATATCTCATATAATTCCACTAAACTTTTGATCGTGTACGTGCTTTGAATTTCTGTAGAGTATTTCTGTGACTTCGTGTTCATCCAACAGGTATCAATGCCTGACAGAATTCCGCCTTTTATATCGGTATTTAATGAATCTCCGATAATCAGTGCATCCTTTTTATTAAAATCTTTAATCTGACTCATCACATAGTCGAAGAATTCCTTTGCTGGCTTCGCAAATCCAATGCTTTGAGAATCATAAATGCCTTCAAAAAATTCATATAAGCCTGACAGCTTCAATCGCTTTATCTGAGTTTGGGTGATGCCATTCGTGATAATAAACAGTCTATGGGATGCGGATAGGCTCTGACATAATTCTAAAGCACCTTCCATAAGCTGATTTCCATTGCCTAACAGTTCTCTGTACTGATTTTCCCATTCAACGCCATCCACAACTTTTCCCAGTCTTAGCATCGTTTCTGAAAATCTTGCATTAAGAACATCATCTAGAGCAATCTTGCCATTTTCATAGTCAGCCCATAGCTGTTTGTTGACGGAATTATATATACCAAACAACTCATCCGATAGCGTATATCCGTGTTGCTGGAACAATTTGTTTAATGAATCTTTTTCATTAGCGCCAAAATCTAACAACGTATCATCTAAATCAAATAGAAGTATTTTGTAACTCATTATTTATGAGCCGCTGGTTGATAATCTCCTGGTACCATGCCCGTTGAAATGGCAATTCGATTCCAACTGTTGATCGCATTAATCGCCATAATTAAATTGGTAAATTGGCCTTCATCGAAATGGTTGCGGACATGCGCATACAATTCTTGCGGAACGCCAGCCTCCGAAATTTTGGTTACAGCCTCCGTTAATGCTAACGCGGCCCGCTCTGCTTCTGTATAGAAAGGAGCCTCACGCCATGCATTGAGCATATACAATCGTTGCTCTGTCTCCCCCATCGCACGCGCATCTTTGGTATGCATATCCAGGCAGTAGGCACATCCATTAATTTGCGAGGCGCGAATTTTAATCAATTCCAACAATGTGTGGTCAAGACCACTTTTCCTAACGTATCCTTCCAATTTTAAAAGTGTTTGAAAAGCCTCTGGTCGTGCTTTCGTATAGTCGAATCTGATTTCCATGTGTGAGTACACTCCTTTATTTTTAGTTGATATAAAATATGGCTTCATCATATCGTCGATAATATTAATCGTCGATTAACTGTATCTACAATATAACCATTTCGCGTATGACTGTCAACGATAAATCATGGGTCTTTTAGCTGAAAACACCAAATCCCCCTATTTGACAAGGGGTTTAAATCAACCTAAGATATTTAATAGCAACTTTTATATAGAACTGAAAGCAGGTGTTGGGATGCAGTATAGTATTGGCGTCGAATATGGACTGCATTGCTTGGTATATCTCATTGATATTCCTCCTGATTCAACCATTGGGATTAAAGAACTGTCCGCTTTTCAAGGCGTTTCAGAAACCTATCTTTCGAAGATTTTTAGCAAATTAACCAAAGCTGGCATCGTAATCTCTGTCCCTGGTGTAAAAGGAGGCTATAAATTAGCCAAGTCGCCTGCGGATATTTCTTTTTGGGATGTAGTTGAAGCTGTTGAAGGTGCTACTCCGATTTTTCAATGCAAGAACATCAAAAATAATAGCTATCTTTGCCGTGATGAAGACTACGCCGCATGTGCTAAAGCTTCTCCCTGTTTGATTAACTTAACCATGCGCGAAGCTGAAGATAGTATGCGCAATGTTCTCCGTAACAAGTCTCTTACTTGGTTAAACGAAGAACTTGATCGCGTGTTAACTCCTCAATCCCGCAAAGATACGCGTGAATATTTTGCGAATAGCAACCATGTTTAGTGGTGAAAATATAATGACTAATAACGTAAAGGAACCCACAGCAATAGGCTGTGGGTTTCAACGATACAACGGAGATAACTCCATATCCAATTTATCAGCAATTAGCGTGTAGAACTCTGGAAATCTTGGATCTGCCTTACTGGCGATCTCTTCAAATGTTCGTATACATAGTCCTGCTGCGCTAATCGCAGTTATAATCTCACCGACTGTCCAACCTCGTACTAAAACCTTGCCTAAATCAGAGCGCTCATCCTCAGGCAGTAATTTCGCAAAGGCAACTTCCCCCTCTTTAATACGATCATCGAAGTAGTTACCGGTTGGCTGCGGCAAGTTGTATGTGTTCAGCCATGCACGTGCGAAAGGATGAAAGTCAGTCAAAATAAACCGACCATTTTTCCCTAGTCTACGACTGACAACGCTGAAAATAGCATGAAGGTCTGTAAAATAATGCAAAACACCAAACTCCATCAACACGATATCAAATTGGCCTAGCGATTCTTCGTTGGGAATATCCAATACATCTGAACAGATATAGTCAATTTTGACACCCGTAGCAGCAGCAACCTGCATCGCATACAATCGATTTTCTTCCGATATGTCCACCACCGTCACTTCCGCACCTAACAATGCTAAAGAAATTGCCTTTCGACCGTGTGAGCCAAGCAGGTTAATCATACGCTTTCCCGCTGGATCACCCATGTACTTTAACCAGTAACGCAAATAATGCTTGTGTTCTAGCTTCAATTTTTCTGCAAGTTCTTCTGGTGTTCCATAAGTATGAACCCATGCCTGATAAGCTTTCGTTTCCCATGCCATTTTGTTCGCCGTTGACAGTTGTTCTTGCAAATACATACCTCCCAAATTCATATAAATTGACACTAGCTGGAATATAATACCACTTGCGTGCTAATTGTCAATATTTTCTTAGCAAAAAGAAATAATAGAGCCGAATGGATCGTTCTCATCCACTCAGCTCTTATGTTCCTATATCAAGCTTACTTCGTTACTTTTACAATCATCGTATCACTGGATGTGGCTCCGGCATAGTTGACAAGCTCAGCTCGATACTCATAGTTGCCTATTGCTCTATTTGTCACGGTCATTACTGATGATTGGGCATTAGGTGTATGATTGGTCAGTGCTTCTGTATAGATAAGAACACCGTTCTCATATAAATGATACACCCCGCCATTTGTTCCCCACCACATGTTCATGCTGACTTTGAAATTGCCATCACCATCCCAGTTATCGTGGGATAGAACTGGTTTATCCGGCGCTGCTTTCGTAACTGTTACAACGTGCGTACTGCTCGTCGTTGTGCCGAATGCATTAGTAAGTTCCGCAAAGTAACGATAGGTCCCATTCTTTTTGCCGTAAACTGCGGTTACTACCGTTTGTGCGTTTGGTGAATTATCCGTGAGAATTTGCGTATCAATTAAAACATCATTCTCGTAAAGTTTATAAATTCTACCGTTATCTCCATACCGCATGTTCATCGTAACATTGTAAGTACCGTCCAGAAGTCCGGTATCATACCCATTGTCATCGGATAGTACCACTGTACCCGGTTTAGCTTTACTTTTTGCTGCAATATTGTTCACAATTGCCGTTGCCGTGCCATGATTTCCTGCTGCATCGACGAATTCGAAGGTAAAGCTGCCGTTAAAGTTGAACGTATAGCTGTTTGAACCACCATTATTCGTAATCGTTACCGCTTCACTCGGTGTTATTGTGGCAATCACACTTTGTGCGTTTACCACGCTATATGCCACTGTTGCAGTTGGTGATGCATGATCGATATTACTGACTACATAATGAGTTACATTGGATACGTTGCCTGCGGCATCGGTTCCTCTTGCGTACACCGTGTTATTTGCGGAAACAACAACAGGGTCTGTGTACACTGTCCATGTGCCGTTTGTTCCTATTTTGTATTCATTCGCCACTGCATCAGCCGGATAACTGATCGTTACGATGACATCGGTATTGGTTGGTGACATCACATCTGCCGATAAGGTTGCTTCTGTTGGAGCTGTCTTATCATTCGACGTCACTTTCACCTCAGTCTCAGCATAAAGGGACGTCAATGGATTCGTGACACGGATCACGGCACTGCCAACAGTCAGAGCATGCAGCTGTCCTTGGGCATCAATGGCTGCCACATCGCTGTTCGTGCTGCTCCAAAGCAGATTTCGATCCGTTGCATCGCTCGGCGTTATCCCCGCCGTAAATAGATGCGTATCTCCTATTTGCAAATCAAGCGCCTTGGTATTCAAGCTGATGCCCGTAGGGGGAATAAACTCGAACTTGGCCACATCCGCACGAAGCGGTCTGTCATGAGCTGAATTCGCATCCTCGACCGTGATGTAGCTGGCACTTCCTCGCGGCAAATCATAGCTGCCCAATACCTGCCATGAGCCTTGCAGTGTAGATTGATCGACGATCTTAGAATCGCTCTTTACGCCATCCGTATAAATCGAATATTCGGCTGCTTTCGTCGTATACGCCGGAGTCTCAGGCGTTCCTGGCAAATAAACCGATACCCTATATCGTCCGGGCTGGGTGATTGTCGGCGTCCATTTGGCCGACGCGCCCGTTGGATTCGTAATCGCTCGCGAAATGCCGCCGTTATAACCTTGGAGAACCGTAGACGTCACCCATTTATTCGTAGCGGTTCCCAGAGGCCCGCTCACTTCTGTGTATCCTCCGTTTGTGCCATAGCTACTATAGATTGTAACCTGCTGTATGACGGGCATCGTTACTTGGATCTTCGCTTCGGCATACAGGGAAGTTAACGGATTCGTGGCACGAATCACCGCTTCTCCAACTCCTGTCGCATTCGCATGCCCCTCGGCATCGACAGTCACGACTTGACTGTTCGAACTGCTCCAAACCAGCGTTTGGTCAGTAGCCCCAGCAGGCGTAAACACAGCCGTGAAGGCATGCGTATCTCCTACACTCATGTTAAGTGAATCGGTATCCATAGCGATTCCTGTTGCAGGAATGGCTTCTAGCTTGATGACATCCGCCCGAAGAGGTCGATCGTGTGCGGTGCTTGTGTCTTCGAGTAGGATATAACTGCTTGTTCCCCTTGGAAACTCATAGGTACCCAATACCTGCCAAGATCCCTGCTGAGAGAATTGATCAACAGCTTTCGTTTCCTGTTTTAATCCGTTGATATAGATTGAATACGCAGCCATCTTCGTGGTATTCACCGGAGTGGCGGGCGTTCCAGGAAGATACGTTGAAACCCGATACCGTCCGGACGCAGACACATTCGGTGTCCATTTGGCCGATGCGCCCGTTGGGTTCGTAATTGCTCGCGAAATGCCGCCGTTATAGCCTTTGAGTACGGAAGAGGTTACCCATTTATTAGTCGCTGTTCCAAGCGGCCCATTGACTTCCGCATAGCCTCCCATGCTGTAACCACTATATAGAGTGATCGGATTGGTAATCGTCGGCGGAATCTCTTCGATATAAGGAGCCTCCAACTCACCCATTACATAAATCGGATTTTCATCCAGCCGCAGCCGTACATAACCATTCGTTGGCGTATATGTCACCGTATTCCCCATGATGTCCGTGACATGAAGGTTGCTGTGAGTATACAGCTTGAGGTCTGCTCCCGCAGGAGCGTACATGACCCTAATATCTTCTGTTGCATTATGAAACTTATGACTATAAATGCCAGGTCCAACATCCTCCGTGGTTAAGAAATCCGCTCCCGTTAATTCACGGGTCATGGTCGCATAAGCGGCATAGGCTGGCTTAGGAACATAAGCACCTTTGGCATCGTCAGGATTCCGAATCAAGCCGAACGTTCCCTCAAATTCATTCGGAACCGTAGATTTATTTTGCAAATTATAAATATTAATTTTTTCGATCCCATTTGCCAAGGCAGTGACAATTCTTCGAGCCACATAGTTGGCTTGGACATGCTCATCGAAATTAAAGTTGCTAAATCCTGTCTCCGAAAGATTGATAGGTATGGTTTGATTGTTGTTATAGGTTTTCATCATATTTCTGTGCCTGTTGATATCTTTAACAAAATCCTCAGGATTCCTCGTATACGAATGAAACGAATACTCATCCATATAATTCAGCGCACCCTTTTGATAAAGCGCTTCCAAAAATGAGTCTGATCCCAGTTCACCAAAGACAAATCCTGTTATTTTCACATTCGGAAAAAGGGGATGAATTTGTTCGTAGGAGGTTTTTAACAAATTGAAGTAAAAATCCGCTTTCTCTGCCTCAGTACTAAGCCCCTTCCCAAACGAAGGAATATCCGGTTCGTTCCAAATCTCCACCTGTCCGATCTGGGGATATCTGCTCAATACTTGCTTCCCATATTCAGCAAATGCCATTCTCCCCTCCAAACTTGTGGGTGCATTTCCTTCGTCATAGAAATTATTATATAACGCCAGAGTGATATAAGGTTTGAGATCATTCGCCGCCACACGCGACATGAAATCATCATGGAAAGATTTGAAGTTATAAATCCCCTTCGTCGTATCCTCGATGTCCCCCCAGCGCAAGGCATCTCTGACATACTTAACTCCCATTTTCTTGGCAATCGGTATCAGCGCAGCAGAATCTTGAGCAATAAGATCGGTTCGAGCAGCATGCGTTTGTACAGAAAAATGCGAATCCGCCACTTGGCTCAGATCGAAACTGGAAACGACCGCAAACGAGGTATCTTTGGAAGCAATAGCGTTCCCGTTCTGCTTGGCTGTAATAACTAAGTTGAACCATCCCTTTTTCCCAGGATTAACGGTTAGCAGGGTTGTTCCATCGCTTACCGCTTGGCTTCCAGACTGTACGGTGTTATTCCAATAATCGGAATAAACCCAATCAATCGAGTCCCCATCTGTATTGATTTTAAACGTTTTGGCATCGCTTTCATAAAAAATGTTCCCAACTGTAGTTTGTTCGATGGTTAATGATGCTGCATGGGCCACTTGATTTCCTGAGATCAGGGTGAACCCATACGTTGCTAGTAGAGCAAACACCACACATGCAGAACTTAGACGACTTATCACTCTTTTCATTGCCTTGCATCTCCCTTCAAATGTAAATCGTTTTCAAAAAACACTCGACACCTCGTCTATAAAGTCACCTCCTTCCTTATTTAGCGCCACGTATATACCTTTTTTCATTACTGATTCAACACATGTGTTTCCTTAACAGGACCTTCTACGAATTGGCCTCGCGTTTGCAGGATATAACGTATCTCTTCGGCAGAAATCATACGAACATCGCTGAAGCCAGATTTGACGGTTAAGGCTGCTGCAGTGCCTGCTGCTTCGCCAATAGCGCTAATTCCTGACATGACACGGTAAGAAGCGTGGGCCTCAAAAGAACCACTAATACAGCGCGAGCTTAATAGCAGATTGCCAAATCCTTTCGCAATAAGACTGCGATAAGGAATATGATAATACCCTGGGCTCGGCAAAATCGTCATATACTCCTGGTGATTTTTATTTCCATCTGGATCATGGACATCCACATCATAAGCACACGCCGCCACCATATCATCAAACTTGCGAACTTGCAGACAGTCTTCTCCGGTTAACATGTAGTCGCCGACAACTCTGCGGCCTTCACGTACCCCTAGCTTCGTAAAAATAGTCTCAATCTTCGCATCCCGAAATGCTGGGTGCTCCCTGATCGCTTCAACTAATTCATACACTTGAACTTTGCCAATTTCAAAGGCACGTTCAACGGATCCTGGAATCGTGGGATCAACATCGCTTATCGCAGTCGAATTAAACAGGAATGCCTTCCCATCTGGATAAGGAAATGCTAATACGCCCTGACGCATATTCGTGCTGTTCGTTCTCTGTTTCATCGCAACATAATAGGGCTTGAGCGTCTCTTCCAGCCAAAAAAAGCAGCCCCAGCTTGTGACATCCTTTACTTTGAACAGCGAGGGGTCGAATCCAGTCAGCTTGAAAGTAACCGTCGCCATCTGCATCTTTCCATCTTTATCTCGCCCCTTTTGAAACTCAGCTCCTGCCAATGCAGATAAATTCCCATCAGCCGTCCCGTCCAGGAACACGCGACCACATACACGCGTTTGCTTAGAACCAGTGATCGTCACTGAACGAATATTCCCATCTTCCACCTGTACAGCGTCCACTTCGCAGTCCGTCCATACAGTCAGATTTTTCTCTTTTTGAATTAATCGATGATAGGTTTCTTTTAATTCCTGTTCATCATAGCTGGATACCGTTTCCTCATCAAAGGTCAAGCCCGTATTCTGGTAGGCCTGCGGGAATAATTCCTTATGAATCCCCGTGTTCACACATCTTCCATCATGATCACGAAACTTGCATACTAAAGCTATAGCGGCATGGACGCCTGTTCCGCCAATCTCACTCATTTTTTCAATAAGGAGCACTTTACTGTTTAATCTAGAAGCAGCTAAAGCTGCACAAATGCCACCTACTCCTGCCCCAACAATCACAATATCAAAATCGTTTGTAAATTCATTCACGGATATCACTCCTTTATTAAATTTCGCTGCTGTTACCCTTTCAGGCCGCTGCTGGCAATGCCTTCAACAAAGAATCTTTGGAAGATGGCTACGACGATGATGAGAGGAAGCAGCGCCGATACCGAAGCAGCCATAATCAGCGAATAATTTGCACCGTACTCATCTACAAAACTGGAAAGACCTATCGGTAGTGTGAACAATTCACTCGAACGCAGGAAGATCAACGGATTCTCATATTCATTCCAGTGCCATGTAAAGGTCAGTATGAGAAGTGTCACGATGGCAGGCTTCGTTAATGGCAAGCAAATTTGCCAATAGATCCGGAAGAATCCCGCTCCATCCGCTTTTGCTGCTTCAAGCAGCTCATTCGGAATTGTACTGAAAAATTGCCGCATCAGAAACGTTCCGAATACGGTGAAAATTCCCGGTAAAATGACGGCCCAATGGGTATTCACCAAGCCAACGCGATCGAACAGGATAAACCTAGGGACAAGCAGTACCTGAGCAGGTATGATCATCGTGGCCAAGTACATCAGGAAGATTAGATCTCTTCCCTTGAAGTTCAATTTAGCGAACGCGAACCCAGCCAATGAGCTGGTGATGATGGAGCCAACAACCGTAAAGAAAGTGATTTTGGCCGAGTTCCAATAAAACAGAGCAAATTTATATTTGCCACCCCAAACCTCTTCATAATTCGAGAGAATCGGATTTTTGGGAATCCAATTGATCGGGTATTTGAATAAATCAGCTTGGATTTTGAAAGATGAAGAAATCATCCAGATAAACGGGATCAAGACCAATACACCCAAAACCAACATGACAAGCGTTACGCTTAATTTTCGCAAAGATACCACTACGAACCCACTCCTCCATTAAAAGTGCTGCTGCCACTTCTTCTGACTGCGCCATTGAATCAAAGTAATCGAAAAGATGATGACGAACAAAACCCATGACATTGCTGCCGCATAACCCATTTTATAATTCTGGAAGGCAGTGAGATAAATATGATAAGCAATAACCATCGTAGAGTTGACCGGTCCGCCTTGTGTCATCACATTCACAACCGCAAAAACCTGGAAGGTGGAAATAATCAGTGTAATAGCAATCAAAAAGGTCGTTGGTTTCAGCATAGGTACTGTGATACTGAAAAACTGCCTCATCCCTGTGGCCCCGTCAATCGAAGCCGCTTCATATAAATCTTTCGGAATCCCCTGCAATCCCGCCATATACAGCACCATCGTGTATCCGATGTAAGTCCACACGACCATAATGATGATAGCTGGCAATGCCCACGCTGTACTCCCCAACCACTCAGGAGGATTGGCAACCCCTAGTGATCTTAGGAAGGCATTGATGGGACCATCCTGGGCATTGTAAAGCACGCTCCATACCACAGAGACAGCAACCAAGCTGCTGACATAAGGCAGGAAAAACAAAGTTCGTAATAAACCTTTGGCATAGACATGTCGATTAAGCAAGACAGCTACAACCAAACCTATCGCCATTGCACTGGGCACCGTTACGCCTGTCAAAATAAAATTGTTCTTAAGTGCATGCCATAAGTAAACGTCATTCACTAATTTTTCAAGATTTCCTAATCCAGCGAAACTCAGCCCAGCAAAGCCCTTTAAGTAATCCCAATCTGCAAATATCAGCATAAAACTGAAAAGCAGAGGTAGAATGACGAAGAAAAAAACGCCGAGAAAGTTCGGCAAAATAAACAAATAACCCGCCAATTGTTCCTTCATGTTATGTTTGGACACTCGTCGCATGATGCCACCTCATTTAGCTATATTCAACCCATACCCGTATCATAAACAGTAGCGAATCAGAGTGGAATGGCGTGATTTAGGTTGTTACAACGTTGATTTTAAGATGTAGGGAAACGAATGAAAAAATATGAGCAAAAAAAAACCTAGCCTGTGGCTAGGTCTCTTCCATATTGAGCTCGGAGATACCGATTGCTTTAAAGGTAAAACGATATAGCAGTTGATCTTCCATTTTTCCAAAATCGTAGAGGTACGTCTGCTAGATCACATCTTACTTTCAACACCGGATAAACATAGTCTGTATGGTTCTAACATATCAGCCAGTACAATATAGCATCTACTTCATTTCAACCATATTTCAGGAATTTTCCTGATAGTCTTCCGAAATTTGGCTTGGATTAGTTCAAACTGTCCAAAAGCACTTTCACTTGAGGATCAAGGTTCAATGCATTCAGAATGATTGTAAGTGCCTCTGCGCGTGTGGAGTTGCCTTGCGGATCGAATATCCCGTCATTCTTCCCGCTGATGATGCCTGCCTCTGCTGCATCTTTGATTTGATCCATGGCATAGGAGCTTGCACTTGCCATATCGGCAAAGTTGCCCTTGGAAGTATCCTTGTCCGCTTTACTCAAGTTGACAATTCGGGACAACATAACGACCATTTCTTCCCGGCTGATGGTTTTGTCCGGTTGGAAGGTTCCGTCTCCGTAACCGGCAATCACCCCTGCGCTAGCAAGTTTCTCAATTTCGTTTTTAGCCCAATGGCGATCAATATCGTTCAGAACAAGTAAATGATTCATGTCGCCGCTGATATCGAATACACGGGAGATCATCACTGCAAACTCCGCGCGTGTAATTTTGCCATCCGGTTGAAAAGTTCCATCTTCATACCCGTCGATAACGTGCAGTTTAACGAACGTATCGATGGTCTTTTCAGCCCAGTGCCCTTCAATGTCAGCCAGTTCAATCTTGGCAGTAGACTTCTTGGCTTCCGTTACTTTGGACTCGATAGAACGAACTAAGTTTATTACATTGACAATATCACTATTGAATATATCCACCGCAGGTTTGCCGCTGTTACCCGATCGCTTTACAAGAACCGATAGCTTGCTTTTTATCGAAACCATATTAGGCACTAATTGCGAATTCATTAGTTTCACACTGTCCAGTTCAATATCGGCTGAACCCTGAATAACCGCTTGAAATGTCAGTGTAGCCAGTGCTACATCCCCGTTCTCGCCTGGTTTATTGCCGATTTGCGTATGTGCGATTTGAATCTTATTCCCGTTTACAATCGGATTAACCGTATAGCCTTCACTTTTACTAACGCTCTTTACAAACTTTAAATGGCTGGAATCAAAAGTTAAATTAACCTCATATGCGTACATATCGCTTACTTGTTTTCCGCTTACCGTCACCTGGAAGTCATTTCCTTCAGAAATACTTTGGTTCGTGATGGAAAGTAAAAAGGTTGGTCCGGAGTTTGCATGTATAACGATTTGAGGAAGTAAGAACATAGTCAAAAGTAACGTCAGACTGAATACGAGTAGTTTTTTTAACATCGATGAAGTACGCCCTTTCGGTACATATTTCTGAATAATTGGAGGGAGAGCCTATTCAGCTCTCCCCCCTCAATCCTATCTTCGCTAATACGAGTAAGAATCCGTTCCAGTACACATTGTGCGTGTTTTTATCGTAAAATCGCTCTGGCCACGATTGCCAGGTCTTCAATATCAACCTTACCGTCATGATTGATATCCGCTTTCTCATTCCAACCCGCTTGACCTTGCTGCTTGCCATAAGTCCCTGCTACAATAGCCAAGTCTCCAATAGAAATACTTCCATCTCCATTGACATCTGCCGTTATTCTCTTCGTGTTAAACACTTGAATGGCAGCTTCCAATGCGGCTTTCGCACTATCTACCTGCTGCTGCGTGGCGTTCGTATTGTTGGCTGTCGCAGTGGCTGCATCGATAGCAGACTGCAGTTGCGCTTTGGCGCCGCTCGCATACAGCCCGTCCCCATTGCCTTCCACTGCAGCATTGTACATAGCCTGTGCGCTTGCGATCAACGCATTCAAGAGCGACTTATCTATAGATACACTAGGAATATTTATTTGTATCTCGCGAGAGGCTCCGCCTACTTGCAATTCATTCCCCTGTCCATTGGCAATAATGACATCACCCACAGAAATTGTCGAAGAGGTTGCCTGAGTGACAGATTTCGCCGTAAATTTGATAGTCAACAAATCGCCTTGAGCCAACACCCCTTGGTTCGTGCCTACACTGGCAACCAAAATCCGGACTTGCCCTGGCACGGCCTCCTTTTGCTTGATGACTTGAAATCCGTCTTTCAGTGAAGCAACCGAATCGAATTGCAAATACACTGGATCATAATGAATAGTCAAATCTTGCGCGTATACTTGCTGGTATGCACTTTGCGTAACGCTAGTCAATCCCATCGTTACATCTAAGGTTTCGCCCTGGTTCACCTGCTGTACACCTGCCAAAGTAGACTGAGGCATCATTGACGCTGGCAGCACACTCACGCTGATGCTCGTTGTCAATGCTATGTTGTGTGGATTTACTACATCTGCGGGCAATGTTACAGTTCCGTTTATAGTAAAGGTCTGTGCCGTCTTCTGGGCCGGATCATAGCTTGCGGCATCCACATCCCATGCCACGCTGGCATTCAAGCTTCCCTTATCGCTGACCAATTCAACTGTCACTGGCAAGCCGAGAGCTTCCGCTGTCTTAGCCGCTCCGTTTGCAATCCCTGTAACAGGTGCTGGTGCTGTAATTCCTACGACGCTGACGGTTGCTGCCCCCATAAACTGCATCGGACGCAGCTCCTTATAATCTTTCGAAGAGCCGATTCCGCCGCCCCATTCGAAGAAATCTCTCCGGCCTGCTCCGTCGTTCTCGTTGAACAACAAGCTGAAGCTCATCATTTCCTTATTTGGATGGATCGGAGCAAGCTCGCTCCACGGAAGGGCAATATAGTAATACGTATATTTCGTTTCTTCATCGCGGATCACTTTTGCTTCCACATTCGTCACGTCTCCCACTTCGACGCCCTGCGGAGTGCTCCAGCGGTGAACAACGGTTTGCCCGTTCGGGCAAAGCGCAAACCCATACTCGTACTTATCGGGTATCTCCTTGCCCGCAACGCCCGAGAAGAGGGCAAACTGGATCCCGTCGCCGGTCCAGGATGAGGAACCGCATTGATCCTGATAATGGATGTCGTCTTTAATCTTGGCGGTCAAATAGAAATGCTCCTCATCCCAGTTCAACCAGAAATCGCCGCTTAAATCATCCGGCCCCTTCCAGCTTCTCACCCTATTGTTGCCCGTCGCAATTAAATTCAGAGCGTATCCGGGAACCTGGACTTCCTGCAAACGTTCGCCGGAAGCCGTTTTCTTGATGATCGGATTGAACTCGGTAGAGCCATCCAACGTTATGGGCGCCGTTTCTTTAAAATTCAGCTTCACTTGGTAAGCATAAGGTTTACCGTAAGCGGGAATCGGCACTTCGACGCTGCCCCGCCACACGGAAGCGGGCGGTATCACTTCGTTATACGTTTGCGAACCGGAAAGCTCGCCCATCTGCCAATCTAAGCTCGTTAGCGTATAAGCGGATACGGCTGAATTGTTCATATAAGAGATTTTCAACTGGCCCGTCCGATCGTCCATAGATACGATATGCGGCTCGACCGCCATGCCGAACGGCTCCTCGATTCTGGCGTTCACAAGCAAGTGAGCGCTGAGCTTGCCGTCTACTTTCACATTGGCAATATAAGTCCGGCTCCCAATCTCTGGAACCGCAGGCAGAGAGATCGGTACGTCAAGCTGCCCGTTCGCAGGGACGGATACAGTCTGCGTGACGCCGGCCACTTCAACCTCAGCTACCATCGCTGTAGTGCTGCCCGTATTATCGAGCTTTACACGTATGCGAACATGATCGTTCACGGCCGCAACAACGTCATCCGCAGAGAATAAGCCGCCAGCCTGAATGCCGGAAATGTTGCCTTTTACATAGAACACCTGATTGCCAAGCTTTAAATAGACTTTGCCATTCAAAGGCATAAGCGTCTGCTCTTCTCCAGTGAAATCGGTTACGATCACGGGACTATTCGTCGACAAGACCACTTTCTGCGGAGTAAGCGACCATAGAACGCGCAGATCTTCGCCGTTCTTGCGGAACATATAGCTTCTTACGTTGCCATAAGCCTGCTCCTGCCCTATATATTCCGCTCCGGTCAACTGCCTCGTCTGAACCGCGTAAGTTGCAAAAGCCGGCTTGGCCGTATATGCGCCCCGTTCATCTTCCTCGTTTACGATAATACCGAAGTTATGCTCCCGGTTCTCTGCGTCTGTACCGTCATTTTTCAAATCGTACCAGGTGATATTTTCC
The DNA here is from genome assembly GCF_056398345.1 of Paenibacillus sp. 01T442. Taxonomy (NCBI): domain Bacteria; kingdom Bacillati; phylum Bacillota; class Bacilli; order Caryophanales; family Paenibacillaceae; genus Paenibacillus; species Paenibacillus sp. 01T442. Next base: position 34,600 of record NZ_JBFTPF010000029.1, on the reverse strand, counting down.
GCGCCTTCGGAGATCGCTAGGACATTATAACGGGCAAGGTATTCCGCTTGTTTATCCACCGAGACGCCATCCCCGCCCAACTTAGTATGCCAGCCCATCTCTGTCAGCCAAAGCGGTATTTCCTTGCCAGAAGTATTATATTTTGCAATCAGCTTGTTCAGCTTGTCTAAAGCTAGATCGCCGCCCTCCGGGATTTCAGGAAAACGGTACGGGTGAACGGAGACGCCGTCCAGATAGTTCAGACCGCCCAGCGCAAACAATTCTTCAATCCAGTCGTAAGGAATGGTCACTCCAGCAGGTCCGATTACGCGCACATCCTCGCGAAGCTCCTTTATAGCATTGTACGTCTCTTTCAACAGCGGGAAATAATACGACGCAGATGCTCCGCCGCCAAAGGCGTTATATTCGTTCCATACTTCAACCTTCTTGATCTGATCACCGTAATGATTCAAAACGGCACGCGCGTAATTCGCAAAGCCTGCTACCCCCGCAGGGTCTTTAATATGAAAGCCGCCGGGATATAGGTTATTGTTGTAGGTCAGCACGATAAACGGCGAGATTCGGTGCTGCTTTAAGGCTGCCATATACGATTCGTACTTCTCCGGGAATTGATAAACGCCCTTTTCCTTCTCAATCGCACCCCAACCAATCTCGTCGCGTACCATGCTGACACCCAGTCTGGAAACGAGCGGAATCAGAATAGGGTCCCAATTCTGGCCGAAATGGGTCGCAACGCCGAATGGCGAAGGTTGGTCGGCGAGATCCGCGTTGGGAGCGAGTACTGTAACCGATGTCGTCGCGTTCTTAACGATTTTTTCTCCGTCTTTGGCCGTTAATTGCAGTTTATAGTAACCTTTATCCAACGACGGCAGCGGGAGGGTCAGGTTCCCGTCTACGCCGACGGAAGCCGATCCGTTGCCGAAAGACGCACCCCAATAATTTTCCAGTTTCCAATCGACCCGTTTTGCAACCGTTTTCAAGTCAATGCTGATCGATTCTCCCACAAGAAATACATTTCCCGTTGTCGTCGGAATGATCTTCATATCCCGCGTCTCAGGCACGTATTTGTTCACGGTGACCGCCGAGATCACGACATCCTGAGCCGTATCTACGGATGCTTTTGCATAAGAAAAACGATAATCCGTGCCGTTGGCACGATTGGAAAACTTAGCGTGAGGCAGAGAGATGGTAATCGTCTTCCATGTTCCCGAGTCCGTCAATGGAATCGGTTTTACTTTCGTAAACCCGCCATTTACGGCATCATACTCGGTAACGATCGTGCCTTTGCCAACGTCGAGATAAGTCAACTCAACTTCGATCGGCATATCCACATCGTAAACATACGTATCATCTACATTGAAATAGAGGTATTTCGCGCCATTCGCCGTATCCGTCGACCAGCCTTCCTTTTCTGATCTTGTAACGATCGGCGCTTTATTTTTGGCATTGTCTCCTGGGAACACATTAATTCCCTCGTACTTCCAGTCGCTATTTAACTGAGCTTTCACCGACTGCGCGTCACTGTAGTTGTCCAAAGGCCGGATTGAAACCTCGCGGAAATTAACGTCCTTCTCGCTGGTGGTACCCATTTCACCCGACCAAATGCCGAGGCGCATAACTCGCCTCAAGTCGGCCTGCAGCACGATAAACCGCTCCTTTTTCCAGCTGTTCGTACCCGTCAGTCGAATATGCTTCATATCATGCCAGCCGGTGTCATTCAGATATGACAAGGCGAACTTCCCAACAGGTCCGTCAAAATATTCGACCGTCACTTCGACGCGACGATCTCCTCTAGAGACAAATTCCTCATCGGTCACTTCCATATAAAGAAAGTTGCGGGAATTGCTTTTATCCGTGCGCCAGCTGTCCTTGCCCCCGATGACTTCGGCCTTGCCGCTCTGGTCGCGCAATTGCGGGTCCCCGGGAAACAAATTCAAGCCGCTGAATACGGGATTCGCACCTAATGTCGCCGTAACAACCTCATGACTTTGCTCCGGATCGTCCGCTTTCGAAACCTTAATAGAGCCGATGACGACATCTTCCCCGCTCACTGCCAATCGAATCGACGTATAATCGGCGTCCACTGGCTGAAAGACGCGTGTTTTCCACTCATTTGTCCCCGTCAGTTGCACCATCTCTGAATCAGTACTGCCATTTGCTGCGGAGAAACGCAAATTAAATTTACCTGTGCCGCGATCGAAGTAGTCGACTGCCACTTTTTGATTTTTCCCGCTTCCATATGAACTGTCGATATCAAAGTACATGTAGGCGTAATTATTGCTGATTTGCGTAGACCACCCCTCCCTGGAACCATAGGAGACTATCGGCTCAGCATACTTTTCATTGCCGCCCAGCCTCACTTTAATGCCCTCATAGGTTCTGTTGCTTTTCAACACAGCCCGCACCGAACTTGCCGTGCTATAATCCGGCAGTTTGGTCAGGGTCACCGATTTAATGAAAACATCCTCTTGGCTGCTCCCCATCTTGGGTCCATACAGGCCTAGACGCATTTTCGTAATCAGAGCGCCATCGGAAACGAAGAACCGATGCGTCTTCCAAGTGTTGCTTCCGGTTAGCTGAACATATTTCTCTTCCTGCCACGCGCCTTGTTTTACATACATCAGATTGAATTTGCCGGTCCCGCCGTCATAATAATCGACCGAAACCTCTACCCGGCTCTGCCCTTCGACGAAAAAGCCAGGAGCCGCATTCAAATACATAAACTGAACGCCTCCGCTTTTGTTCGTCCCCCAACTTTGCTCGCCGCCTTTCACGGCCACTTGCGGGGTTGTTGAAGTATCCCCGGGCAGTACCGTCAATCCGTTAAAAATCGAATCGTTTCCTAAGCGAGCGTAAATTACGTCCGACGCAGCAGCGGATGCCGAATCCCCCCCTGGAGGAATAAGTCCTCCAGATACCAATAAAACTGATAGCATGATGAACCATACACGAATTGCCCTTCTGCTTATCCTCATTTCGCACCTCCATCATCATCGTTCATTTCATACTAGACTTTTGCTTGCTGAAGCCTTTTATCCCTTAACTGCCGAGCTTGAGAAGCCTTGAATAATATATTTCTGACCTAGAAAAAATACGATGAGCAGAGGCACGACGCCTGCTGTGGCGGCAGCCATCATCAAGTTGTAATCCACGCCTGCTTCCAGCATGAAGTTCTGCATGCCAAGCGGAACCGTGTATAGCTTCTTGTCCAGCAGGAAAATCAGCGCGTTCTCATAATCGTTCCACGTCCATGTAAAATCAATGATCGCGAAGGTGGCCAATACGGGTTTGGAGAGTGGCAGGAACAATTGCACGAAAATCCGGAAATGCCCTGCCCCGTCAATGAAGGCAGCTTCGGATATTTCATGCGGAATGCTCATGAAAAATTGCCGGATCATAAATACGCCGAATACCGTAAACAAGCCCGGGAGAATCAGCGCCCAATGGGTATTGTAAATATGCATCCACTCAAACATGATGAATTTAGGGACAAACAGCACTTGCTGCGGAATCATCATCAGACACAGGTACAGCAGGAAAATAGCGTTCCTGCCCTTGAACTCAATGCGGCTGAATCCATATGCGGCCAATGCGGCGAGCAACGGTGCTCCAATCATCAGAAACACGGATATCTTCAGAGAGTTTAGATAAAAGAGGAGAAATCCGTCTCCAGTGGTCCAGACCTTGATGTGATTGATCAACACCGGGTCAAACGGAATCCACTGGATAGGGTAGGTGAAGACGTCCTTAGGTTTCTTAAACGAGGTGCTGATCATCCAGATCATGGGCAACAGCAAAAGTAGGCTGACGAGAGCCATGATGATTGTATTCAAGCCTTTGCCCAGCCGCTCCTTGATCATTCTGGTACTTCTTGCATTCATGTTGCGTCTTTCCCCCTTCCCTAGTAATGGACCCATTTTTTCTGACCTGCCCACTGAATAAGCGTAATGCATAAGATAAGCAGAAACATGCTCCACGAAACGGCGGACGCATACCCCATTTCATAAAAATTGAATGCTTTCTTGTAGGCGAAAATGGAGAAAACCGTCGTACTGTTGGCGGGCCCCCCCTGAGTAATGGCATAGATCATGCCAAAGCCCTTGATGGATCCGATACAACCGGTAATCATCAGGAAAAGCGTCGTCGGACTGACCAATGGTAAAATAATAAGACGCAGCAATTGCCCGAACGTCGCTCCATCCATCTTGGCGGCTTCCAGCTGCTCCGAGGATATTTCCTGCAGGGCGGCCAAATAAATAATCATGTTGTATCCGATGCCGCCTGCGATCATCATAATGAGCACCGCATACATCGCTGTATCGGGAGAAGCGAACCATTTGGGAGGCTCCGCTATACCGACGGATCTTAAGAAGGCATTAATGGGACCGTTTGCAGGCTGGAACAGCACCATCCAGACGAACGCAATTGCGATACCGCTTGTAAAATAGGGGGCGAAGAAGAAGGCCCGCAGCGTCTTCTGGAGATAGACGCGATTGTTTAACATGACTGCGATCAAAAAACCCAGCATAATCGAAATTGGCACAGGGATTAACACCAAAAGGGTGTTTTTGACCGAAACAGTAAATAAGTCGTCTCTCACCATCATCTTGAAATTGTCCAATCCGATAAAATGCGGTGGTTTCCCGCTAGCGAATACCCAATCCGTAAACATCAAATAAAAGGAGAACAGGGCTGGAATCAGCATGAAAATCATCATTCCGATAAGATTAGGGGCGATGAATACATAGCCGAGCAGCCTCTGCCGTTTCATCCAGTTCACGATCGGTCACCACCTTTCTCTATAATATGGGCTTATGGTAAAGGAGAAGCGCGGCACGGATGTCCCTGCCTCTCCCTTGGTTTTCAGATTCTCTACTTTTTGGCCGCTTGCAAATTCTCGTTATGCACCCGGGCCAGTTCCTTCGCACCTTCTTCGGGAGTCAGCTTCTGAGTGAAAACCTTGTCATAGATGACCTGCTGCTCGATTCCCGTTTTCTTGTCCAGACGGCTTAATCCAAGCGGAAGACTTCCGAACATAACCCGCTTGATGGAATCAATGTCATAGGTATTCTCCACGCCTTTGAACATGAGAGCGATTGCCTCATCTGCGGGAAAGTCCTTGGATGATGGCACTCTTCCGCCTGCCGCCATCGGCAGCATCCCCATATCCGAATACCACTTCATAAATTTCCAGGCTGCTTCCGGCTTCTTGGTACGGGGATTAATGGAGAGCACATCGCCCAGCCCTCCAGCGTTGATATAGTCTTTCTGATCCTTGTTTACCTTGGGAGCCGGTGCTGCAGCTACCTTAAAGGTACGGGGATAATCCTTCACATTGTTAGTGGTCCTGAAAATCTGGTTGGTGGAGAACAGCATTGCCGCTTCCCCTTTCACAAACATCTGATCCAGAGCCGGCTTCGAGGTGATCTGCTCCGTATGCGGCATAATGCTCTTGTCTTTGAACATCATGTCCGAATACACCTGAAGGTCCTTGACCGTCAGCGGATTATCGAAGGCCGAGGTGCCGTCCGGTTTAGTCAGCTGTAAATCTTGTTTCACCATGGAGCCATTGATGGGCACATTAAAGTAATAATCGGATTGCGCCGCTCCCCACACCTTGTCCCCCTTCAGCTTATTGGCATAATCCCTGAATTCATCCATACCCCAGTCCGTGGGAACCTTAAGACCCTTGGCATCCAGCATATCCTTGTTCAACCAGACAAAGGACATGCCTTTCTGGGTAGGAACACCGTAATACTTACCATCCACCTTCCACAAGGAGGCGCCTGTGCCCATTTTTTCGTCGACATTGTAGTCGGTGAATTTGCTCAGATCAAGAGCGTTGCCCGATTTGATCCGCTTCTCATAGAGGCTGAAATCATAGTTCATATACATGTCCACGGGCTGGCTGGAAATAAGCGCAGTATCCAGCTTTAGATTTCCGGCATCGTCATTGACGAACCGCACATACTCCACTTGGATATCCGGATTTTGCTTGTTCCAGTTGTCTACAACAGCTTGAGGACCATTCTCAGGCGGCACGCCTCCCCACATGGTAAGCTTAATTGGATCCTTATTCGCTGCAGCGCTAGGCGCCGTGCTTGCCGTAGGCGAGGCCGTCCCCTCCGCTTGATTGCTGCCCCCGTTTACACCGCAGCCTGCAAGTGCTAAAGGTACTGCCACAAGTGCTGCCAGCCCTGCTGTCATCCATTTTCTGTTTCTCATCTTACCTGTAACCTCCCTGTAATCGGATGTTTGATTCATCTCAACTATACCAAGCTACGCCTTTGCTTCTAAGAGGCGAAACTTGCAGGTTAATAGTACAAAACTTAGATATTGTTCTCCCGCCTGAAGGAGCTGGGCGTTTGTCCAACCAAGCGCTTAAATACCTTGATGAAGTAGGCATCGTCGGCAAAGCCCGTTTGAAAGGCGATCTCCTCCACACTCAGCTTGGCATGCAGCAGCAAGCGTTTCGCCTGTTCGATCCGGATATTTTGCAAATAAGCGATAGGCGTCAATCCGGTTTTTTTGCCAAACACGGTGCTTAAGTAGTCCACATTGATAGCTACCAGTTTGGCTAAATCCGCAACCCTGATATTTTCCTTGTAATGCTCCAGCATATATTGAATCACCCGGTTCACCTCGGGATGGTCCGTAAAGCTGACATGTTCCTTTTTCAGCTGCCGGATATGCTCCCGAATGGTTTGCAGCACATGCGCCAGCAACGATTCATGGCTTATAGCCGAGTTGATTCCCTCATGATCCTCCGATTTCCGTCCTGCCAGCATCGCCACCATATGAAGAAGATGGGACGCCAGCATTTTCACTTCCATATGAGAGAATGAGGAATATTCCATGATATCCCATATACGAGTTGCCACCTCGGCGCATTTGGTTTCATTGCGTTCTTCAAAGCAGCGGATCAGCTCGGCTTCCAGCTCCGCGACGGGCGGCAGCTCATGCCGATCCTTCATCGGGCTTGCCTCACGGCCGTACCAATCGCCATTCAACTGATTCAGCGCAGAGCGCCAATCCTGGGACAGACGGGCCAGACTGCTGCCGGCTGCCAGTCCAGCCGGACAGTTCGGCTTGTTCCAACGGGCATGGTCTGCCTTCTTCTGAAAGCTCCAGCAAAAGAAGGTTGTCTGTCCCCCTTCATAGAAGGATTGGACCAACAGATACGCTTCCGTCCGGATACCCGCCTGATCCGCAGCAGCGGGAACGGCTCCGTTCAGCACGGCAATAATATCAAGCCTCAGACTACGGAATTTCTCCGCTGCCGCTGCCGTTCCGGCCTGATCCTCATGAACCAATGCGCCTGTTCCCCGGATGCCCGACCAGGTGCGGTGATACAGAGGATAAAGCGCCTCTCCCGCATCTCGAAGCTCTTCAAGCAATTCCCCCTTGATCCGCGCCAGGTTTTCCAACAGCACATCATCATTTAAAGACAGCTTTAATAGATAATTGAAGGCGCCGTATTGAAGGGCGTCCCGGGCGTAATCAAAGTGGCTCATGGCCGTCAGCATAATAAACCGGCTGCGAATTCCCGCCTTCCGCGTTTCCTTCAGCAGTTCAATCCCGTCCATGCCCGGCATGACAATATCGGCAATCACGACATCGGGCCTAAACTCCAGGATAGCCGCCAAAGCCTCCCTTCCGTTACCCGCCTCACCCGCAACACAAAAGCCGTGGCGTTCCCAGTCCACCGTTTCCCGGATGGCCTCCCGAACATAACCTTCATCTTCCACCAGCAAAACCGTCCACATGCCCACTATCTCCTTCCTGTGAATAAGGTGTCGCAATCAACAATGGCAGCTGGACCCGGACCAGGGTCCCTTCCGCGCCGGATACAAATTCTATGGCGCCCTCCCGCTTAAAAAGCAGTTGCAGCCTTTCTTTCAGATTGCTTAGTCCGATCCCGTGTCCGCTTCGCCTTACCGGCCTGCGGGCGGCCTCTTCCATGCCGATGCCGTTATCTTCCACCTCCAGAATAAGTTCGCTTCCCTCCGCCTTGGCCCTGACCCAGATGGTGCAGCAGCCTTTGGCTGCGTCAAAGCCATGGACGATGGAATTCTCCACCAGAGGCTGCAGACTAAACCTTGGAACCAGAGCGTATTGAACCGACTCATCCATTTCATAATGGATGGTGAAATGATCCCTGAAGCGAAACGCCTGTATGGATTCGTAGGAGCGCAATAGTTTGATTTCTTCTTTAAGGGTGACCAGCTCAATTTCCGAGCTGAGGCTTGCCTCCAGAATGAACCCCAAAGAGGTACAGATGCCCGCGATCGCTTCCTGTTTTTCTCTTCTGGCCATCCATTTGACCGTGTTCAAGGTGTTCAACAGAAAATGCGGGTTCATTTGGGAGAGCAGCATTTGGAATCGAACCGCCTGCTTTTGCCGCTCCTCCAGCTTAAGCTTGTTTATGAGTACGACGACATCATCAATCATCCGGTTGAAGCTTTCGCCAAGGGAGCGCACCTCGTCCGTTGCACCCTTGCCGACGGATATTTTGACATTCAGCTTCTTGTCCGATGCTTCCTCCATGCTCCGCTCCAAGACATACAGCGGCCCCGTCATGCGAGCCGACAGGAAGATGGTTACAAGCACGAAGGCGATGACCAGAATCGTCAGAAAGAGGAAAACGATAAGCCTTAACCGCTGGATCTCCTGCTGCAGCTCGTTTAAAGGCATTTGACTGACCACATACCAGTCCAGTTCCTCCAGGTAGCTGTAATTGACAAGAGACAAGGCGCGTTCGTCCTCGAAATGTCCTTCCTGCGCCCGTGCAGACATGATCCTTTGCATCATGTCTCTGCTGATAGCTGGTTCCTTATTTTGCAGAACAACCTCTCCTTGGCCGGTAAAGATAGTCAGATCCTGGTTGGCCGGGCTATCCTTTAACGTGCTGCGGAACCATTCTTTGATATTGATGCTGATGCGCGCCAGTCCGAAATTTCCCCGTAGTTGGTCGTCCAGGATAGTGTACAGGCTCAGAAGCTTGCTCCCTTGGCTGCCGTTCACATCATTCCAATCATCTGCCACCCAGCGGTATGGATGAGAACCGCTTTTCAGCTTATTTTGCCAATCTTGCATTTCTTTCAGCCCATTGGACAACTTGCCGTTGGGAGCATAGGAGGTGTATACATTGCCCTTCCGGTCGATGAATCTAAAATACAACTCCGTCTGATGGAAGAAAAAACTGTTGTTGATGCCAAACATTTTGCTTTCAATCACTTTCTTTCGCTCAAGGGGATCATACTTGTCCGGATTGTCCATAATCTGGATCAGACTCTCGTCCTGGCTCAGCATGATGTTCGTCTTATAGGCGAAAGCCATCATATCCGTCAAGGACACATGAACCTGCTGCATACGCTCGGACATTTGGTCCATCATGTCCTTCTGGCGAATGGATTCGAAATGCTGGAACAAATAAAAAATGGCAACGCACAAAGGAACCATCAGCAGGGTGATATAAGCCATGATAAGCCTGAACTTCAAGGTGTTCGGAAGCAAGTAGCGCCAGATTGTCATCGTAATGATTCACTCCCCTAAACGTAATCGGATGTCTTCAATATACGAAACTTGACGGAGGCATGTATACGTTCTCCAAAAGAATCGCCGGATTTCTCGAACAAGCAAAAACGCCTCTGTCATGAACAAGAGGCGCTTTGCCCAAAACCATCGCCAGTTTTGGGTTATTGAATTCGATTGTATCACACGAAGAGACGGTGCCAGTAGATTCAAAACTTGTACATTCATATAACAATTCTTAGGGGTTGGTGAATCGACGTATTACGTTCTGACTCAGAAAAGGACCTGGCAGACTTCAAATTGAAGTCCGCCAGGTCCCTTTTCTAACACAACCGTTATTTTTTCTCAGCCTTAATCGCTTGATCCGCTCTTGTTTTCATATTCTGTATAGCTTTGTCCAAAGGCTGTACACCCATGACATATTTCTCTGTTTCCTCGTTAATAATTTTGGTCATTTCCGGTAAAGCGGTGGAAATCGTTTGAACTGGGAACGAATAATCGCCCTTGATTAGCGATTTCAGAGAATCCACGTTTATTAGGTTTGCTGCATCTCCGACCATAAGCTCAGCCACTTTATCCACATCAATTTTTTTGGAAGATGGCAAACGTCCACCTGGAATCATGAGAAGATTGCCTTCAGTTAAGTACCACGAGATAAATTGAAAGGCTTCGTCTTTGTTCGAGGACGTATTGTTTATCGACATAAAGTCGTTGAAACCTGCCGTATTCACTTTGCCGCCCTTCTCCAACTGGGGCACAGGGGCAAATATAGTTTTGAACTCATGCGGGAAGCTCTTGGTATCCTTCACATTCCTTAGCAAATGTGTGCCTCCGAAGATCATTGCCGCTTTACCGGTCAGCAGCTCATTGGGAGGAAGCAGCTTGTTGGCGATAATTTCCGGCCACTTAACCGATAATCCTTTGTCCTGCAGCGCTTTTTGATATTCCAAGCCCTTCTTGACGGCAGGACTGTCGAAGGTGGACAATCCATCCGCGGTATAATAGGAATCCACTGGCTTATTCTCAAGAATGGCAAAACGTACCATATTATCCTGTGGAGCCTGAATAAAACTGCCCTTCTGATCCGGTGTATGCAGCTTCTCAGCAAGCGCCATGTAGTCATCCCATGTCCATCCTTGAGCCGGGATTTTCTCTCCCGTTTTCTCCAAGGCCGTTTGATTAATCAAAACGGAAGATAACAGCTTCATGGCAGGTAAATAATGCGTTTTCCCTTTGAATGGGACGACATTATCTTTACCAATAATATCATCTACATTAAGCTTATATTTGCTAATCAAATCATCCAACGGATAGGTGACGCCAGCATTCGCTCGGCGATTATAATTCGTTTCTCCATAGCTAAAGAAAATGTCCGGAGCATCGGAGTTGCTGATAAGCGCCGTATCGAGCTTCGTGTTACCGCTATCGTCGTTAACATAGCGTGTATACTCCACTTGGATATCGGGATGTGAGCTGTTCCACTTCGTGACTACATCCTTGGGTCCGCTCTCTTCAGGAATGCCGCCCCACATCTTAAGTTTGACGGCTTTCGTAGGAACAGCGGAGCTTGCAGTCGTCGCTGCAGCGGGAGATGAGCTTGTTTGATTGTCGCCTTTTGCACAGCCGGAAAGCATCAAACTAAATGCCATTGTTAGTGATAGTGTGGAATATATCGATTTCTTCATACAGGTAAAACCCCTCTCTTACTTGTTTTCATCCGTTTGGAACATCATTAGCATAGCAAAGTGATCATTCCTGCGTAATGAATTCATTTAAGATCTTACCTGTCTTATTTTATCCACTTTTAGTGAATATAGCGCTTACGATATTCTTGCGGGTATATGCCTTCAATTTTTTTAAACAACTTAGCGAAATAATTAGGGTCCGAATAGCCGATCGCGTCCGCGACTTCATAAATTTTAACATTGGGATCCTTGAGCATTTCCCTGGCTTTCTTCATTCGTATACGGATCATGTAATCGATCATCGTTTCGCCTGTTTCTTTCTTGAATAAGGAGCTTAAATACGGTTCCGTAAAATTAACTTCTTTTGCTAAGTCAGACATTTTAAAGGAAGTGCTGTACTTTTCTTCGATCATTCTTTGAACGGCTCTAATTTCGGGTCGAGGCTGATGAACCGTGCTTGCGCGCAAATGCTCGAAGAAGACGGAAATCCAACCAATCAACCACTCGCTTATTTCTTGGATAGACTCAGATGTCCTCACGACATGATGAGGATACTTCCCTTCGTAGGGCTCAATCGAGTAAAGGTCCCCACCTTTATGTTGAAGGAACACCTCGAATTGATGCACAATATGCAGCCAACGTTCTCTTGCTAGATCTGGATAAGGTTTGGGTACTCCGTTTTCTAAATAGGCGTCAGCCATATTCCTTACAGCATTCTGAAGCGCTTCTTTGTCTTGCCGAGCCATCAAATCGAGCCATTCATCCTGTGACGAAATGGGCAAAGCATGATTCACGAACAGTTGTTCTCTATAGCGAATGACACGATTCGAGTCATTGTAAAATCTCTCCAAAAGCGCTTCTTCAGCAAACTTACATGCTTCATGCAGGTCGTATGCTCGTTCAACAGGGGAATAAGTACCGAAATAGACAGACATTTTGAGATAGCGTTGTATACATTCCCTCATCTCCTCAAGCATCGGCTCCTCCCCCGTACCGGATATCATACCGAAACGTCCCCCACTCAATTCCACAATATGTCCTGCCTTATATTTGCGCATAATTTCCCTAAGTATATTCATTACGGAAAAGCGCAGCAGCTTTTCACTCTTAAAGCGATTCTCATCTACAACAGACTCGTATCGGTCGATTCTCATCACAGAAACCGTCCATGGAAATGGCGGAAGCAGATCCGCATATTCCTCTGAGAGATCATCCGCTTCCCTCTTCGAGTATTGCATGGTTAAGAGATCATGCAAATGCTTTTCAATGGTTATTTCTTGGCGAAATTGAACAGATTTCCGATTAAGAAGTACCGTTTCCTCCTGCTTCTTACGCTCGTTCTCGATTTCCGCTTGCATTTGCTGCAGCTTGGATTGAAGATCTTCCGGTCTCATAGTCAGCTTCAATATATAGTCGGAAGCGCCAAGCTGCAAGGCCCGCCTTACATACCCAAAATCATTATAATTGGATAAAATTAAAATTTTGATGTGCGGATATAGCTCCCTCACCCGTTCCATTAGCGAGATTCCATCCATATTCGGCATAGAAATGTCGGTGATCAACAGGTCACATGGCTTTTCAGCAAGAATGGTAAGGGCATCTAATCCATCCACAGCCTCGCCAATCAATTCAAAACCGAATTCCTCCCAAGGAATAAACGTCTTGAGTCCGAGTCTCACCAGAAATTCATCTTCCACTAATAAAAGCTTGGTCATGCTGGATCCTCCATCCTGTTCCAAGGCAGCTTGATAACCGTCTCCACGCCGGCTTCCATGCCATTGTGCATAAATAGCCCATGAGGTTCCCCGAAATGCATGCGAATTCGACTTTGAACATTTTCAAGTCCGATTCCACTATATTTCCCTTGCCTGATGGGATCGGATTTCTCAAGAGCATCGTCTGCAAGCTTTCTCTCAGACAGCCCTTGACCATTATCTGAAATCGTGACAAACAACAAACCGTCTTCCTGATAAGCCCCAATTTGGATGATTAAAGGCATACGGTTACCATGGATAATGCTGTTTTCCACAATAGGTTGAAGGGTGAATTTAAGCATGCGCGCAGACAACAAACTTTCATCGACCTGAATGAACAAATCTATATTATCGTTAAACCGAATTTTTTGCAGTGAAAAATAGTGCTGTATAAAATCAAGCTCATCTCGCAGTGTGACAACTTCGCTCTCCTGCTTCATACTGTAGCTGAGCATAATACCTAAGGAAGTAATCATATCCCCAACGTTTTTAGCACCCGAGAATAAAGCCAGCCACTTAATAGAATTGAGTGCATTAAACAAGAAATGGGGAGAAATTTGGGCCTGGAGAGCATGAAATCTTGCTTCCTCTTTAAGCTGCTGCTCTTCTCGAAGCGTCTTAACCATCTCCTTCAAGCTTGACAGCATACGGTTGAAGTGATGGCTCAGCAGTCCAATTTCATCGTTTCCTCCCGCCAACGCAGGCTTTTCGAAATTTCCGGATGATGCTTTACCCATTGCCTGCACGAGTGAACGAATTGGCTTCATCAAACGTAAAGTAAAGAAGACATAGATGAGAAGAAAGAATGCGAATAAAACGATGACACTCCATGTCGTTGTGGAACGTACGTTTTTCAACTGCTGCACCCATTGTTCTTGCATGGGGATCCATCGCAATTGCCAGCCAGTTGCTTTTAAGGTTTGTGCAAATATGGATCGTTCCTCTCCCGATTCAATCTTGTTCCACAATTCCTCCTGTCCCCAAAGCAGGCGGGTATTATCGGATATCAGGAATTGGGCAGGGGAATCCTCCTCTGTGCCATTGGAAACAAGAAACATTTCCTTGATTGGAAATGCGATAAAGACTAAACCATATCCCTTTGTCGTCTCACCTTTAATTAACCGGACCATGGTAATAAAACCACCTTCTTGGTTCCCTTCAAGGCCTTTCACTTTCAAAGAAGGGTTCACATCCCAAGCAGGAGCACCATTTTTTTCTTTGGCTTGTTTCACATAATCCGGCATCACTTTAAGAATCTCTTCGGTTTGATTGGTCGCATAGATGCTGCCATTAAATCCATAAACCGCAACAATGGCATGGTTGTCCAAAATATAGGAGATCAGGTTGTCCATCTTGCTCTGTAGACCAATTACCCTCTGGAAGGTTGGATAATCATCTAAATCCGACTGCCCCGAACTTCTTAGCAATTGCAAAACATCATAGTCGTTCGTGAGCAAATTCGAAACATTTAACGTCCGATTCAGCATATCGTTGGCTCGATCCGTAACCCGCTTTAGAACCTGAGTTTGAGTGTCGGTCATTTGTCTCATAAATATTTTGTCAGATTGAACGAAGTAGAGATACAACATTAATAAAATAGGAACCACAATAAACAACGTAAATACAAGTAAAAACTTGAGTCGAAGCGAGAAAAATAACTGCCTTTTGTTTACTGTCATTCCTCTCTCCCCTTCGAAAACAATGTGCAATGGCAACCGTCCACTGAACGGTTGCCATAATGATTTATATAGGTAGTATTATAACTCACAGATTACTTTTATAACTAGGTGCTGTTTAATGTTTATACATGGTTATATTTAATATAAGATTGAAGTCCTTCGAGGATGAGCGACCGCGTTTTCAAGGTTGTTTATATCGCCAATAAGCGTTCTCCGTTTTTCGAATGTTCAAGGATGTGACCGGGCGAACGCCGGTAATAAAAGAGCCGAATGGATCGTTCTCATCCACTCAGCTCTTAGGATTATTTTACAACAATTTGTATAACATCACTTACTGTTGTTCCACTTCCATTTATAAACTCGCCACGATACTGATAATTGCCAGGAGCTTTCCCCGAAATTTGTGTAATTGCTGATTGTGCACTTGGTGTGTGTGAAGATAAAGCTTGCGTTTCAATAAGTTCGCCATTTTCGTATAATCGATATGCTACTGCGTTCGTCCCCCACCACATATTAGCAGTAATGGTATAGTTCCCATCTTGATCCCAGTTGTCACTGGACAACACAGGTTTGCCGGGATTCGCATCACTCACGATGACGGTATGTGGATCACATGAAGTCGTTCCATACAAATTCGATAACACACATGTATACACATAGGTTCCGTTTGGCTTACCTTGAATTGGAATAATGGAAGTCTGGGCTGCTGGTGATGCATCGGCCAGTGACTTCGTTTGAATCAATTGGCCATTCTCGTACAACTTATACAGTGAGCCATTGTTTCCCCACCACATATTCATCGTAACCTCATAATTGCCATCATATAAGCCTGACGCATAACCACTATTATTCGATAGTATCGGTTTACCTGGCACCTCGTTCGCATGCAATGCCGGACTGAAGGATTGCCGTTCGAACTTAACGGCGTCGGCCCTCGTATAAATCATATCAGCAGGAAGGGTCGGCGGATCTACCGTAGTCGGAGTGTCCCTAGTTAAACGAACATACTCGCTGCCGTCTCCTGTAAAGTCGAACGTGCCAAGATTAACCCAACCCGATGAGCCAACTGTCGCATCCATATAGGTCACCTCGGTGACCGACTGATGCTTCACTTCGACTTTGACATGATTATCGTTTGCCGTTGTATGGACGAGCTTGTAGATATAGACCGCATATCTCCCTTCTGGGAATTGCGCCTTCCATGTCGCCGATGAACCTTGAACCGTAGAGTAACGGGACTTCACGCCAATTTTGTAGCCGGCTAAATTACTTTGGCTCCAAGACCCTACTGTCGTGTATAACCCGGACGTATTCGTACTGTCGACGATTATCGTCAGATCCCTAATCGCTATGGTCAAATGTGGTGTAGTTAAAGTCACTCCGTCCATCGTTACCGTGGCCCACACTTCGATGTGATCCGTTACGCCATCTAGGTTTTGAAGGGTCACCAAACCGTTACTGTCCACTGTTGCCAGATCGGTTCTGTCAACGAAATACTGCACATTGGCCTGGGTCAAATCACCGATCAATCCGTTGTCCAAGTAGCCAGTTACACTCAGTTGAGCAGCTTGCGTCATCTGTAATTCGTCCCTATCCGACTTGATGATCACCGACTCCAATTGGAGCGTTCGATTAGGGTCCACCCACATCATGGCATCAGCAACTACCCGTGACTTGTTGGCTTTATTCGTTAATTCGACATACCCACTATCCCCTGCTGCAAAAGGATAGGCTCCTAGGAATACCCACGTCCCATTGGCTATGGACTGATCAACGGTAACCGTCTCGGAGCCTCCGCTATAATAAACGGTAAAGGAGGCGTTGGTTGCCCAATTTTCGCTAGTGGCAGTTATTTGCGGAAGCTTGTAATACACATTATATGTGACGCTTTCTGGTAGGTCAGGTCGCCATTTAATTGTGCTTGTTGCTGTTCCCGCAGTCGATTTCGCATACACATAGTTATCATAGTAGTAGTCATTGGCGGTTGTATCTCGTATCCAGACGCCTTCTGTATCCGCCTCTGTATTATCTACAATAATGGATGCTTCCTCCTGCCACTCTGGTTGGACTGGCGTTACTGCTACGTGATCTGGCAGATATAGCGTCCGCTTGCGGGTCTGTTTTCCGTCCGATTCCACATAATAGGTGAATGTTTGGGACAAATCATTTACCCGTATCGACCACTCCATCGGATAGATCGTATCTGGAACCGTCGTGTACGTGGCCCCGCCATCCAAGGAGTAATGGATCGTCGCTGGCTTTGTCGTTTTTGCCTCCACATAAGCATCGTAGGACGTTTTGTCGGGCTTGACGATGAGCATGCCTTTAACAGCATCGATTGGACTGTGGACATCGAAGAAATAGCTCGCATCCGATGTATCAGCAGTTCTAACCTGATGCAGCGGCACATTAATATTAAGTCCCTCCACAATGATAGCAGTTATCCCCTTGCCTGAAACCGTGGCCTGAATGATTCCGCCTCTCATCACCGCTTGCTCTGGTGTCCCGTTATCGCGGATGATGGTTACGTTATAATCTAGTGCTGGGTTGAACCCGATCATTTGCGCATTCAATTCGATCGGAGTCTGTACCTCAGCCGTCGATTCGTTACTTAAACTGATGTAGAATTTATTTCCGCTTTCTCCCGTTATCCAGTTCAATTGCGGATGGTTGGTTTCGATAATCCCTTTGGGCATCCAGAGCCACACATTAGAATTGCCGTAAAATTGTCCTGGCTTATTCCCATAGAGATGATATTTGAACCATAAGAAATTAGTTTCAAATACGGAAGGGAAAGTAATACTTCCATTCGATTTCAGCGATTGTTCGCTGATGAGATAATCCATCGTTTGCCCGAGCTGTGCCGGCATATGGTGATAATAGATGGATGTTGCCCCGCTTGGACCTTGCAGAGGAAAATCCGGTTGGAGTTGACTAACCGCGAAGCCTTTATAGTAATACCCTGGATAGTTGGAATATCGTCCGATAACCGCATTATGCGCGATATCCTGCAATAATTTATCGCCAGTATAGAGCGATAATCTCATCATGAATGGCGCTTCCTGCGCGTTCATCCGATAATAGCCGGTTGTACTTCCCGCTTCAAACGTCAACCCATTGGGAGAAACAAGCCAACTGTCCGCTTGTACGCCACCGGCTACATCTTCAGGGAGCTTGCTCCTAGGATAGGCGTATTTGCCACTTTCCGGCCAATGGAACGATTCCGCGTAATTATACGTCTCCGGCTGTGGAATCGTAACGGTGCCTTCAGGAACCGGACGAGCAACGAACATGGTGGCGTACTGTTTGGCTTCCTTGTACGCGGCATTCAAATATTTGGAATCTTTCGTTTCCTCGTACAGCTCCAAGATCTCCATCCACAGCTTGCCATAATAATAAATAAACTCATTTTTACTCACATTCACGGATGCAGGCGTATCGATATTTTGAGCGATATAGCTGTCGGCTGCATCCTTGGCAGCCTGCAAATACTGCGCATCACCCGTCATACGATACATCATAAGGGGCTGAATAACAGGTCCCCGATCTTTCTGATCCGGATCTCGCACAAGATACTCTTCCTGCCCTAGCGCCCCAATGCCTGCCGAAGTACCCAGCAATTGATTGACAGCGGCAACGCTTGAAACGTCGAATGGCAAGGTTGCCATTTTCCATAACGATGGTACGCTGTATACGGGCTTCTGTGTCGGCGACCAACCGATACCATTTCGCGATACCCCGTACTGAATTAACGGCAACGCCCTCGTATTGTAAAGCTGGTCGTCCCCAGTCAAATAATAAGCCCCCAGAAGAGCCGCATTCGATGTTGTTCGAACGCTATCCTCGTTCTCAATATCGATGAAGCCCTTGGCCCGGTTCCACCACCCGCTTGGTGATGGGACATAATTAACAGAGTCATCCCCCTGCGGTTCGATCTTGAGCAGATCGATCATATTAAACATCGCGTCCGTAAGCGACTGATCCGCGACATTTTCCCGGTATGCCGAATAGTCGTATTCAGTGCGGAGAATATCCTCGTAGGCTTCATACAGTTTGCTTCTCTGAGCGATTAGCCCCATATGAAACTGATAGGTGCTTTCCGCGGTCATTTGTGAATAAGTCCCTAGTTGAGGCGCATATAGGATCGGCTGCACGCTGCCTTCGTTGTTGACAAGACTCATGCCAAGCCGTTGCTGGGAAACGCCCCCCGTCGGTTCAAACTCGACCGGCAGTTCCTCAGATGGTGCAAATATACCATACGATATCGCATTTCCAGCTCCATCATTCTTCTCAACTAGACTCATCGGAGCACTTAACTCCCTCAAGCTAGTTGATTCAACTGATCCTACCATTTTCGCATGCGACCTGAAACCACTTAACACTTCATTGATGCCTGAGACTAGCTCTGTTGTGAAAGATTGATAGCCAATCACATAATTCCCGTTCCGGCGAGGTGTAAAAGCAAAGGAAACATCAGGTTTGTCCCCTGCCAATGACCAGTTTACTTGTAAATCGTAATCGCTTCCATGCAAAGAATCGGTTAATACGGCCGTATGGCTATCAGGGAAATGGATCCCGTCGAATGTAATCCAGCGTTTGTTCATCGTATCGTAGTAATTGGTTCGACTTCCCGCATTCCCATCCAATAAGACCCATTGTTCTTCAAGTCTTTCCGGCACCGTATTCATTGGCACCCAGTTCCCTGTCACCGTGTCCTTGTAGAACAGATCACGAACGATGGATTTGCCGCCATCCCAAGCGGCTTCATAGAAAGTCGCCTTATAGTTTGCGTTTTCAATGCTGCCTTTCTCCGTATAGCTGAGATTCGCCAATGTGCGGCTGCGCAGCGGAGGTAGAGGTGGCGCTTGCTGCCGGATATTCCCTTCGAACTTAACTGCATCCGCACGCGTAATGATTGTTCCGGTCGTAGGTTGTGTTCGTGTCAGCCTGACAAACTCCGTATCAGCACCACTGAAATAATAGGTCCCCAAATCAACCCAACCGACGGATGGTCCTGATGAGGGCCTTAGATCCATAAACATGACATCCGTAATCCCATTATGAACAATCTCGATTTTCACATTACTATCTGCTTTATCCGCCCAATCCAGCTTGTAGAACGATATTTTCGCCGTCCCTGCTTCCAATCGCGGATTCCATGTAATGCTTCTTCCTACAGCATCTGTATAGTTGGAACTGGAATTATTATACCCTTTCACCCCCGTGCTCGTGCTCCAATAAGGAGCTGAGTATCCGTTATTCTTGTTATCCACATCAACGGTAACGACACCATCCGTCGTAATGCTTCCATTATCAATAATAATCGTCTTATGGGGCTCTTTTTGCTGAATATTCCCTTCGAATTTAACCGCATCCGCACGCGTAAGTATTGTGCTGGTGCTGCCGGTAGAGCGGGTCAATTTAACGAATTCTTCACCAATCCCGGAAAAATAGTACTCCCCCAAATCAACCCAACCCACAGCCGCCCCGAATGAAGGTCTCAAATCTATAAATTGAACATCCGTCGTGCCATTATGAACGATTTCGATTTTCACATTGCTATCTGCTTTATCCGCCCAATCAAGCTTGTAGAACGATATTCTCGCCGTTCCTGCGTCCAATCGTGGATTCCACGTTATGGTTCTGCCTACTGTACTTGTATATTTGGAACTGGAGTTATCATACCCCTTCACACCTGTACTTGTGGTCCAATTCGGAGCCGAGTATCCGTTATTCATGTTATCCACATCAGGTGTCACAACACCATTAATCGTGATGCTCCCATCATCGATGATGATCGTCTTATTCGGTAAGGACTCCGCATTAGTGGAGCTTACTCCGAGAAAGTTCAGTGGCACTATCATCGTCATCATTAAAACGATTAAAGGCAGCTTCCTTTTTAACATATCACTCACATCCTCTCCCTATATTGACAGCGCTTTCAACACAAACAATAATACCCCCCTTTGTTAGAATGATCGTTACGAAGCGATTTACCGTATCCTTTTGGTAATCGCCTTCGTCTTTTGTAGCATAGCATGTAACCTAGCTGTGAAATTTCTTCGATTTCTAGAATTTCTTATAAGATTTTAAGTGAAAAAGCTTCTATTGCAGTACTTTGAGGAGGAGCAACCGCGTTTTAGATGTTGCTTTTATCGCCAATTAGAAAGATGAGACTGTCCCATACGCTTACGTCCTCCCCCGAAAGGGAACTAGGATGTCCTAATTGCGAATAAATAGGCGAAATCATAATCGAAGAGGAACTACAATGCCCTATTTTGCCGAAAAACACGATAAATGACTTCAATTCATCCAATTAGCGCATCTACGTTCCCCTCGAATTCGATTTAAGCCGACTTCAGCTAAATAAGGCATCTAGGATCCCCCCTGCGCAAAAAGGTAAAAAACCTACATGGTTATAGACTGCTGGGCAGCAGTCAGGTACCATGCAGGTTTTCCAAGCAGCAAAGCCTCTCCTATCCATTATACAGGCGGCTGCACCAACAACAACTTCCCAAGCTGGATCACCGTTTGATCGTACCAATCCGGATGCTCCATAACATGCTGCCTGCTTCGCTCGTTGCCGGATGCTTCAAACACAGCCGCTTTGTCTGTCTTCTCGTTATCGATTTCGAAGCGAACCGTATGTCTTCCATTCGGAAGCTCTGGTAAGTAAACAAACTGATTTCGATTATGATCGTTGTAGAGGGTGAACCGGTCGACCAAGAAGGGCTCTCCACCATCCACCGTCACCTTCAATCTACCGGAATCAGGTCCTCCGATATCGAACAGCCCGATGTGCGTGCCTTCGAACTGCACGGTGATCGCCTCTCCAGGATCGACTGCTCGCCATAGGCCGGGGAACAACCAATCGTACTTGCGGGCCAGTTCAAAATCATCGGGCGTCACGTAAGACCATCCTGCCGAAAAATGGGCAAGACCATCCAGCGGCTGCATCGATGCGTACTCCCACGGATTGGACGGGACCAAGGTGGCTTGAGGCAGGTTATGTTCAACGCTTCCCGAACTAACCCCAAGATCACGAATCCGCTCAAATGACCGAGTGATCGTATCCGTATAAATCTGGTGTCCTTCTGGAATGATCGGATGGATCGCATCATGCGTAAAAACAATAGCCCCGGGAATGGACTCTCCTGCCTTTGAAGTGAAAACGAGCTTGCCCTCCGTCACCAATTGACTGACCGCTACGCCCAGATGAATCGAAGGAATACCATAATAGTCGGCTACTTCCTCTTGCATGAGGGCTCCCTTCTGGTATTCCCCAGCCTGAAATCCTACCACGTCTCGCTCTTTCACCGTATAAACGAATAGGATATCGATAAACCGGCTCATCTTACGGATTTGACGGACGATTCCTTCGATCCGCGCCTTCGACTCGGGCACTCCGCCATCGTTACCGACAAACTCAACAAACACGAGATCAGGCTCATGACGAAGCACATCCGTCTCCAAACGGGCACAGCCCAAATCCGAGCCAGTTCCGTCAATGCCTGCATTCACACTGCGGATATCCGCCTCGGGATATTGCTTACGAAGCCAGTCCGCCGTCATGACTCGATATCCTGCAGAACGCGTATTACTGCCGCCAAAATAGACGATTGTCACCGTTTCCCCATTTTCCAACTTCTGAATGACATTAGGTAACCCTCTTCGAGGGAATAATTCCTGCATCACGACTTCACCTGACCTCACTGATCGTTTTAGGAGCAAACAATTTTACAGCAAACACTTCATGATAAGGCGAACCGTAAGTTGCGCTGAAATGAATCCGGATTTGGGTAACACCCTTTGCATCCACCTTATGTTTATTCAACGTGTGATAATTGCCACGGATACTGATTTCATTCTCTGTTCCATCTTCTAAGGTCAAGGTCACATCATAATCTTGGATAAGCGGCTCAATCGGATCATCGAAATGTTCCAAATCCAGCTGTGAGTTGAAAACGAGATGAATTTCATCCAGATGTTTAGGACTTGCAAAGATGAGTTCCAACCACTCCTGTCCTTCTGTACGTTCGGAAATCCAGCCGTTCGGCAGACCATAAGGTCTAGAGTAGCCGTTAACGACATTCTCGGGTTTATACATATTCTGCGATGGCAGTAGGTCCTGAAAGCAAATGCTCTTATTGAATTTCTTTAGCTTAGACGGCTCTTCCGGCCTATAATGGAAGCTGACCGCTCCTGTCAGTTTCTCTTCATTGCCGTATACGGCAAGGCTCTCCGTTCCTTCCAGCACGATGTAAATTTTATCATCTGCCGGCTTCTCTAAGCCCAAGTCCAGCGTAATCCAGTCGTCATGACCCGCTGCAATAGCTAAGCTATAGTCTTTCAACTGACTGGTTGGAATATAGTTTTCCTTCCGATCCCCGCCAAACAACTTCACATGCAGCGTTTCCGAATGCTCGGAACTATTTTTAATTTTGACCCGTACGCTTTCCGCCACAGATGTCTCAATCGGCACAACCAAGCATAACCCTTGCTCCAAGGGAATCGCTTCGGTTGGATGAAGATTGTCATAGCTGCGCTGCGAAGAGGCACGAATCTGTAATCCGTCAGCAAAGTAAGGATCCAATTCCTCTTTCAGCCCTACAATCGTTTGCCCGTCTCGAAGCAGCAACGACTGCAGCTCTCCCATATGCGCTTCGACGAGATCTGCGGGGTCTACTTCATATTTCAGGCATAGCGAAGCGGCCGTTCCAACCGCCTGCCCCATACAACCGCAGGTGGCCATTACCCTTGTCGATCCGAAAGCAACATGGGTAGCACTTATATTGCGACCAGCGAACATGAGGTTAGGTACATTTTGGGAGAACAAACTCCGAAAAGGAATATTGTATAAGCCAGGCACGAAATTCCAGGCTGTAGCCGGTCCCTCATCGTAGATGCCCTTCGCAGCATGTAAGTCCATATACCATCCCCCGACGGATACTGCATCATCGAAATGCGGCTTTTCTGTAAGATCGGTCTGAGACAACATGTGGTTCCCAATAAAGCGCCTTGATTCCCGTTTTCCTGGAATTGGGCAAACATAATCCAAGATGAGATTGTCCACATCATCAAATTCGCCGCTATTTTTGATATAATCCCAAATCCCGTAAACCAATTTCCGCAGTTCCAATGCGATGTCTTCATTATTAGCGATAACATCCATATGCCCGCCGTATTCCAGCCACCACAAGCCGCCGAGTCCGTTGATTTTTCTAGGAAAAGCACGATGGTTCAAACCTTTTTTGATACTTTCAAAAAAGGGCAACTTCGTAATGTCATACGCAAAGCCCGGCCTCCTGTAAGGAACCGAATATTCTACGTTGCGTGCTTGGAAAAGGATCGTGTCTCCCATGGTGTAATGGTCAGCCACTTCTGGAGCCAAGTCTTCCTTGTATTCATGCTTCGCTTCTCTCCCCCATCGGAAGTGAGCACCTGCCTGAAATCCGACAACCCCGTCCCCGGAGCAATCGATGTAGGTTCGGCTTTCAAATCGGTATTTTCTTTCGGAAGCCAGTTGGAGGCCCTCCACCCATTTGATTCTGCCATTCTCCATCCCCGTTTCATGCACGCACGTATTCAGAAATAGAGAAATGTTAGGCTCAGCATAAACCATATCCAACAAGACCGTATCTGAAAGCGAAAGCATAAGCTTTTTGTTATATAACGGATTATAGTGGAAAATCTTCAATTTGAGCTCTTCTATCAATCCGCCCTCACGTGCATAATAGGATGGACTTTTGCCAAGATAGGCCGACCCATTGATATGAACCCTAACCTCGCTGCTGGCATTTCCCCCAAGAACTGGCCGATCATTAATAAGCGACACTTGCAGCCCTTGACGAGCAGCAGCAATCGCAGCGCATAGCCCAGCAATCCCCCCGCCTACGACGGTTACATCTGCTTTAATAAGCTCCATATTGATTACCTCCATGATTAGATACATCTATCATGGTAAGCCTTTTGTTCGCTGTTTATTTACATGATTTCAAGAAAAAATCATATTTTATTTAGATTCATACCGTGTCATTTTGATCCGATATTGCTTAGGTGTGTCACCCGTATATTCTTTAAATAGTTTGCAGAAATATCCTTCATTGACAATGCCTACTTCCTCGCACAATTCCAATAACGAATAATCTTGAACATTTAACAGTTCGAGCGCCAGTTGGATTTTTTTACGGTTGATGTAGCTGATTACACCTTCGTTCATTGTTTTCTTAAATAGGCTGCTAAAATACGATGGCGCTAAGTTTACATCCTCAGCAATCGCCTCCAAGGTTAAACGCTGTTTCAGATTTTTCTCAATAAAGCGCATGGCTCTCATGATTTCTGCCCGATGTAAAAGTTGACCGGCGTGTACATATTGGAATGTGAAGTCACTAATATAGGCAAGTTGCTCTCGAAATGCCATAAATTCTATAGGAAACTCGGCTATATCCGTGGTCGACGTGTTCCCCGATTTAAATTTCATAATGATGTCTCTGTACAAGTCTCGAAGCATAGGTGCCATGATGGACCTATGAATTTTATGATCCGTAGCAAATTGGTTTAACTCAGCAAATTCTTTCTCCAGCTCTTCTTTGGAAACTTGTCTTTGTACCCCTACAAGAAAATCAGCAAGTTTCTGCTGGAATTCCTCTCTTTTGTCATTCCGGTAATGGAACCGATGCGCGGGTGTTTTGACTACTTTTTCTGCATGATAATAGAAATCCTCACTCACATTTTGAGCTTCCGTGTAAGCTTGTCTGATGGATTCCCAACCTCGATGCGGACCGCCAAAAGCTACGGATACCCTTTGATTCAAATACTGCTGTAAATGAGTGACGATCTGACTTCCTAATTCCTGGCAAGCAAATTCCGTATCCATTTCACTGCGATTATGTTCCCACGAAAGAAAGCCAATAAAACGATTATCGGACAGATCTGTAGCTACACCTCTGCCACTATTCATCACCGTTTCTTCGATGACATTCGTAATCGCATATTTCAAAATGTTTTGATCAACCGCTGAATATTCATTTCGGAAACTTTCATACAGATTCATTTCAACAATAAAGCAACAGTAGTTGGCTTGAAAGAACTGGGACTCCATACGATTGGCAAAATTCGATACGCGATGAGAAGGTATTTCGCCTCTAATCAGTTCGTTAAAAAATTGCTTGCGGACCCTGTATTTATTTTCAAGAACGGACACGTTTAAAGATTGAAATTCCTCTTCTTTTTTCTTAACCTCATCCAAAATGCCAGCTGCCTTACCCAAAGCTCGATCCAAATCTGCTTCATTCAAGGGAACCTTAACAATGTACTCCATGACGTTGGCATGGATAGCTCGCTGTGCATATTCAAACGTCGAATAGGCGGTCAGAAGAATGAATTGGGTCTGAGGCAGCTCCAACTTTAACTGCTCAATCATGGCGATCCCATCCATTCGCGGCATTACGATATCGGAGATGACGATGTCCGGTTTGAGCTTTAAAATCTCCTCGATCCCCTTCAGCCCATTATTCGCTTTCCCGATTAAATGGAATCGCGTTTCCTTATGGGAGAGCTCGCTAAAATATAATTCCAAGCGTTGAATGATTAGATCTTCATCGTCAACAATGAAGCAGGTGTAGTCTCTCACCGTCATACATCTCCTTTAAACGAACCTACAGGGAATACAGCGCGAACACATGTCATCTCCTGAGGCGTGCTTATAATTTGGAGCCCGAACTGCTCCCCATAGTGAAGTCTTATTCGACCATGAATATTGTTTAACCCGATTCTTTTCCTTTTTACTTCCAGATCACTCGGGTCTGCGATTAAAATATGCTGTATGCGATCCGCTGGAATGCCTTCGCCTTGATCAATGACTTCGACCATGACGAAGCCGCCCTTCCTGTACGCATGAATCGTAATCGAGCCTTCGATTCCACCGCCGTTATAGCCATGGAAGATACTATTTTCCACAATGGGCTGCAGCAGCATACGAAAAACCGGAAAATCCATTAGCCCCTCTTCGATATGCTCAATCAGATGAAAGTGCCTATTATAACGGATGTTCTGGATCGCGATATAGTCCGATACATTGCGCAACTCCTGACGTAGTGAAACCTTCTCCGAAGCGTCGGCGATCCCGTATTCCAATATGGCAATTAGAGACCCGATGACCACATCTACTTTCTCTATTTGTCCGAGACGTATGACATTGCTGATTGATCCAAGCGTATTATAGAGAAAATGAGGGTTTATTTGAGATTGCAGCACTTGGATTTCCAGTTTCCGCTCCAGTTCATTATGAAGCTCTGCTCGCCGTATCAGTTCCACAATTTGCTGCAGCATACGGTCGAAGGCTAGGGAAAGGTCACCGAATTCATCGTTTCTGTTAATGGTAACTGTCGTTGTCAAATCGCCTTGCTCTACCCGCTTCATTTTTGTTTTGAGTGCATAGAGCGGATTCCTTATATATTTGGCAATAAAGAAGGAAATGAACAAACTTAGTAGCAAGCCTGCAACAAGAAGTCCGAGATAATAGTTTTCCAATCTGGACAACGCAGCTTCCATGCGAGATTCATCATTCATCGAGATGAGGAACCAATTGAATTTCTCCGTCGGTTTCTTCAGAATGGAGACCGGCAAGCCATCTTTGGTATGGAGTTGTAAGCTTGTTCCTGTCGTATCAAGAATTTGTTCTGCCGACATTTCCCCGATTGAAAACGTATGATCTTGAATACTTAGGGGGCCTCTATTTTCCGAAAATCCAGCAATAATTTTACCCGATGTGGTAATCAAAGCTAGATTCATTCGTTCTTTTTTATTAATCTTAAACAAGGTTTCTTCAATCGCATTTAGATCCAAATCTACAGCAATAGCCATAGGAGTCGGAGTGACGTTCAGATATCGCACCATCGTAACGGTCCAACCGGAATACTTCGATTTATAAGGATCACTGACAAATGTAGTTCGTTTGTTCTTGTCGGCCGCATCAAATAAGGGTTTTCTGTCCGATAAAGGTTCATCGAAAATTCGCGTAGTCGTACTTCCGCCTAGAATAGATAAATCACTATTGATCAAGTAAATGTTACTCACGTAATTACTGTTTAGTTCATAGAGCTCTCTTAATTGCTTTTTAATCACTTCCGTATTGGCAATGTTTGCTTTCACCGAAGTCTCGACCGAGAACAAAATCGTCTGGAAGGAAGAAAAGTTAACCGTTAGATACTGGTCAACTTTGTCCAGTATTTGGTTTGTGTAATAAATGTCATTGGTTCTTATTTCCTTCTGTACATAGCGATAGGACAATTGGCTTATCAAGATGATGCAGCTTAATACAAACGCAAATACAATCATAAATAGTTTTATAGGCAAGCTGATTCTTCTTCGCATCGGTCATCTTCCTTTTAAATCTGGATTAAACTAAGCATAGCATAGTATAGGACAACAAAGAGAGGGGCGATTTATCGCCACTCTCTTCGTCGATTACTTAATTAAGCCTGCTTCTTTAAATTGTTTAACTGCTGTATCCTTGTATTTCTGCATGTCGAACTTGGTATCCAATGTTTGGAGGAAATTATCCCAGTTGGTTAGAGGATCTTTACCAGACATAAATTTGACTAAGCTTTCATTAATAAAACGTGTGCGGTCTGCTGCTAAGCTATCACTCGGATCTGCCGTCAACAAGTTACCAGGTAAAGTAAGACCCACATATTTCTGATTGTTCGTGAAAGCTTCTGCTGTCTTCGGATTCTGGAAGCTGAAGTACTCGGCATCATCGCCACGACGCGGCATTCTATAATGATCAACCCATAGGTACTTTTCTTTCACTTCCTTGGATAATTCAGAGTTTTTATTTTTGATCTTGCCGTCTACGACATCCCAATGAATTCCTTTAATTCCGTATGCGAAATTCGGGTAGGCTTCTTTGTCCGTAAACATATATTCCAGCATAGACAGGATCCGAATGATTTTCTCCTTATCCGCTTTCTTGGAAATGGCCCATGAATTGCCTTGGAACGATTTTCTCTCTACGATTTGATCGCCGTATGGCCCTTTCATTGGAGGAATAACGATCCATTCCGGTACTTCTCCGCCGATTTCTTTCATTTTCTGCTGATAATCCGGTTCTAGTCTGCGGGCATCTCTGATCATGAAGCCAACTTTACCTTTAAATAACTTTTGGTCCAACAAATCAGGCGTATTCATCGTCACCCAGTCTGGATCCACAACTTTCGCTGTCATCATTTTATTGATGTAAGCGAGTGCTTCCTTCATTTTAGGATCAATAAATAAGTACACCGGTTTGTTATCTTTCACATCAATGGCGGAGGGAGGATTGACGCCAAACATCCACATCAAGCTATCGAAGCCGTAGGTTTGCAGATTGCCTTCTTTATTCATACCGCCAATGAATCCGTACGTATCATTCTTGCCGTTGCCATCAGGGTCTTTCTCCGTAAAGGCTTTCATCACTTCGAACAACTCGTCAGGGGTTGTCGGCACTTTCATGCCTAGCTTTTTTAACCAATCGTTCCGGATAAAGTAGCTTCGACTGATACCGTTTACATTATCATAACCTGGAACTCCAATCGTTTTGCCCAGATAGGACGTCGCCTCCCAGGAGTCTTTAGCAAAACGCTTCTTCAATTCCGGAAATTGATCCAAGTATGGCGTCAGATCCGCAAGCACACCTTGATCATAATATTGTGCGAGATCGGATCGACTCTTCAAGAAGAGCAAATCGGGAATATCTCCTCCTGCAATCAACGTATTCAGTTTGGTTGTTGCCTGCCCAGCTTGAGGAATCGTCATATCCAAATCGATGTTCATCGCCTTTTCCAACATTTGGCGTTGAATATCTTCTTCACGTGGAGGTATCGGAGCAGCAGCATTGAAAGTCCCTTGGTTAAACATCGAGATTTTCATTTTGGTCGCAAACTTGTTAGCCTCGGTTTGAGGGCTGCTCGAAGCTGCAGGCTTAGCTTCTTCTTGATTCCCACATGCTGACAATAGCGTTCCCAGCCCTACGACAGCAGCCAGAACAGTAAATGTAATCTTTTTACGTTCCATATTGACCTCTCCTTTTGCTTGTATATATATTATCACGGTGTCCCCGTAACAACCTAGGTAAGAATTGCCTTTTAACCTTTAATCGATCCCATAAGCACACCTTTTGTAAAATGCTTTTGCATAAATGGATACACGATTAAGATCGGAACCGTCGTCACGACGACAGCAGCCATTTGCACAGCGAATTTGCTAACCGTTCCGGAATTGGCCATCGATTCAGCGCTTTCTGATGCAATGTTAAGCAGAATGTTGCGCAAGACAACTTGAAGCGGCATTAAGTTCGCATCATTCAAGTAAACAATGGCATCGAAATAACTGTTCCAATGCCCCACGGCGTAAAATAAGGAAATCGTAGCAAGCACAGGCATAGAGAGTGGTAAAATGATCCTCCAAAGCGCTTGAAGTTCACTTGCGCCGTCGACCCTCGCCGATTCCTCGATTTCAGCAGGCAATTGCTCGAAAAAGCCTTTAATAATGACCAGATTAAATGCACTAATGAGATGCGGGATAATCAATACCCACGGACTGTTTAGCAATCCTAGAGAGCGGATTAACAAATATGTCGGAATTAAACCTCCGCTGAACATCATGGTAAACACAATGAATATTAAAAACGTGCTGCGCCCCGGCAAATATTTTTTGGACAACGGATAAGCAGCTAGTACCGTAAAAAGCACATTTAGCGCCGTGCCTACGATCGTTCGAAACAACGTAATTTTATACGCCTGCCCTATACCATGAGAAATGAACACTTCTTTATAGGCTAGGAACGTAAAGGTTTCTGGAATAATCACAATTCCTTTTCTTACTACTTCCGATTCTGGCGTCACTGATACAGCAACGACATATAAAAAGGGAAGTAAGCAAAGTAGGGCTAGTATAATAAGAATAGAATATACGACTACTTGCCATATTTTTTCCCCGACTGTCAAATTAATCATGTATAAAACCACCTCACCAAATTTGCCCATCGAATTTTTTGGCAATCTTGTTCGCAGCCAAAACTAAAGCAAATCCGATGATAGCTTTAAACAATCCCACAGCCGTAGCCAAACCAATCTTCAGACGCTCCAACCCTTCACGGTATACCCATGTGTCGATAATGTCGATTTTCTCTTGGTTAAAACTATTCGCAAACATGAATATCTGGTCAAAACCAGCGTCCAGAATATGACTTAATTTCAGGATCAGCATCAGAATAATGACGCCTCGAATGCCGGGTAATGTGACATGCCATAGCTGTCTCGACTTGGAAGCCCCATCAATTCGAGCTGCTTCATATAAACTTGGATCAATGCCCGCTAATGCGGCAAGGTATAAGATCGCTCCCCAGCCAATATCCTTCCATATTTCAGATAGGATGATCAGCAGTCTACCCCAGGCAGGTTCCGTTAGAAAGGAGATAGGCTGAATCCCATTTTCCTTAAAAATCATGTTAAAAAGGCCATCCCCTGGTGCTAATAACGCCACCATCAGTCCATAAACAATGACCCATGACAGAAAATGGGGCAAATACGTGATCGTTTGCACGATTTTCTTAAACCATTGGGTATACACTTCATTGAGAAGTAAAGCAAGTACGATAGGAGCGGAGAAACCGAACAATAGCTTATACAGCGATATGATAATCGTATTTCTCATAATGTCCCAGAAATAAACGCCATTGATAAAATCTTTGAAATTTTTCAATCCCACCCACGGGCTATCCCATAGTCCCAAGGCGAGGTTATAGTTTTTAAAAGCAATAATGATTCCTGCCATAGGAATATATTTGAATACGGCAAAGTACACTAATGCCGGAAATAAGAGCGCATACATCACTTTATATCTGCTTATCGTTCTTATCCATGAATCCCGCTTTTTCGGGGTGGGAAGGGCGTCCGTTGCCAGTTTTGCTTGCATATCATCACCTCGTCTTTATTTATATTTGTATAATAGCATCCGCCTATCGGATAAATTTCTGTGATTTCTAGAATTTCTTACAAGATATTAAGTAGTCGGTCCATGGAGAATGCCAATACAATTGGCATGAAAAAAACGTCTAACGCCGTCCTTATTGGACGGTAGCGTTTCTCAAGAAATATAGCCAACTTATCTTTCCCAGGCTGGGTAGCTTTTGGGGATTAACTGGTAAAACTAGCCTTTAGGGAGTTTAACTGGATTTTCTACATCTAATTTTGCTCGAAATGTCCAGATTGGCAAAACCGGCCTGAAATAACGGGAGGAAATCCAGTTATTTTGCGAAATGCCGTGATTTCGCTTGAATTAGCTGCAGAAAATCCAGTTATTCGCTTGGCCTTCTCTTACCCATACCCCCAGAAATGAAAAAACGGACAGAGTGAGCGCGACCCTAATCAGGTGCTTTCACTTGTCCTTTGAACTTCTGTAATTGTATTTTTCTCATCTTGAGATTAGTGTCATATCGATCACAATAAACCTCATTTACTTAAGTGGATTTTCCCTAATGACCGAGATTCTAAGTAGTCAAAAAGCAGTGCAAACAGATTTTTAGCTCCATGTATAAAAAAAGGTCCCTTTCGCCCACCCTATGAAGCTCTAGCTCGATTTCGATCGTGAGTCACCACGGTGGCAATCAAGCTCGTAATCCAGAGGAAACGGATTGTCGTACATTCGAGTCCAAGATCTAGTACCTAACTAAACATGAATGAGTGAGTTAGAAAAGAGGCCTTTATGGCCTCTTTTTCTGTTCTACCTTTATTGTAACCAATAATGATAATTATTATCAGTGTTGTGTGGAGAGATTTTCAAGGTCCGCGATGTCTTGTGTCGGCGCCTGACACGCGAAGTTCTGGCACACATACGCTGTGGCCCGCCCTCCAAGCTGCAGCTTGTCTTGCACGAGCGGAGTCAGCTTGCGCACCTCTTCGCCTGCCTCCTCTGGCGGGTGAAGAATCAGCAGCGCATGCTGCACCGCGCGCAGCATGCGCTGCGTCTCGGCCTTCGCCTGATTACTTGCGATCACAATTTCGATGGCTTCGCCATAAGCGAAATTGTGATCGCGGTCAGCGTCAACGCGTGGCTAGGCGGGTACTGACTGACAGCTTATATTTTAACTACCATCTTACTGTTAGTAAAATGATTGCTGATTCAAACTGCTTCCACAACCGAATTAAGAATTAATTTTCCGAAAGCCAGTCGTCAAGAAGCATTCTTGCTACTGCCGCAAGGACTTGAATATCGATTTTGCCACTATTAAAGATATCGGCTGCTTCGATTTCAATCCAGTTGGCATCTGTTGACTTCGTTCCATAATACTTGGAGATGACGGACAGATCATTGATGGTGACACTCGTTTGACCCGGAACTAGCGTAACAATCTTCGTCAGGAATGTTTGCAGTGCCGTATTCACATCTGTTGTCGCCGTGTTCACTTGCGTCTGCGTTGCTGCCGAGCTGCTTAATACTGCGTTAGCGCTTGTTATAGCCGCTTGCAATGCCGTTCTCGCAGCCGCCGGGTATTGACCGATTTTGGTGCCTTCAGTCACTGCATCATGCTTGCTTTGCGCAGCACTAATTGCTTTGCTCAATGCAGATTTATCTACAGTACCAGGATCGGTGTGTACTGAATTATTGAACGTTGTCAACGCCGCATTTAGAGCACTCATTGCATCCGCGACTTCCGTTTGGGTTGATGCTGCGTTATCGCGTACCGCTTTGACGTTGTTAATTACTGATTGTAATATCGCTTTCGATCCGTTCGAATACTGGCCGATATTGTTTCCTTCCGTCGCTGCATCATGCTTGTTCTGCGCGGCAATAATCGCAGCGTTCAATTCCGCTTTATCCACATCTTTAATTTGAATGCTGAGAGATGCTCCGGTAACTGGCGTACCCGAACCCGCGAGGGAAACCATAAAGTCGGATAACGACACCGTTGTTTCCCCTGCTGCAACCCCCGCTTTCGTTTTGGCGTGTATGGTTAACAGATTTCCGATCGTACTTATCGCGGTGTCATTTCCCTCGCTGGCCATAATGATTAGAATCTGGCCTTTATCGGCCTTGATCGCGGTCCCCAACACGTTGAAATGATTTCTTAGTGAGCTCAGGGCACCGTCAGTCAAGGAGAGAGAACCGTTGCTATTGATTACTGTGTCGAACTCCAGCAAGTTCGGATCATAATTCAGAATGACATCGACCGTAGTGAAGCTGGAGACCAAGCTGCTCACGCCAACAGTCAAATCGAATTGCTGTTGCTGATAGACTGCATTCGGACCGATTAATGTAGCTGCAGTTACATTTTCAATTTGTCCGCTGATGGTGATATTCGCTTCTCCTTTAACACCTGAGCTGTCATGGGCTGTCGCGATGACTTTCACCACTCCCTCCTTAACAGCGGTTAACAAGCCTCCAGCACTGATGGTCGCTTTATCCGTTGCCGTTCCGTCCGCGTTGACGACGGACCAAGTGAATGTTTTATCAACGGCATTTGCAGGCCATACATCTGCAGACATTTGCAGTGTGCCGCCTTTCGTCGTTATCGCTGATGCTCCGCCCGCTCCGGATACGTTTATGTTGGCAACTAAATTCGGAGATGCAAATGGTATCGTGCTGCCGTTCAAAGTAAAATTCGTAAATTCCGCAGTTTTTACAGGAATAGCCATATTAAATTTTCTTGTAAAAATGCCTACTTTGGGATTCGTTATCGCCATGTCGAACATATCGGCAACCTGAGTCCACTTTGTACCGTCGCTGCTATAATAGCCCTTGTAAATGGTTCCGGATTTTTCAATTTTCAAGTAGATATCCGCAGGAGCCACTGGGTCATCGTAGTTTTTATCTATTTGAGCGCCATTTTTTATTTGAGAAAATCTAAGCTGTTTGGAAGCACCAGGGTTAGCGCCATTAGCTTGACGCCCAAATGTAATCGCATTGC